>JAAUSG010000064.1 GCA_012034055.1 Leptolyngbyaceae cyanobacterium RU_5_1
GGTCAAGTCACTGTCGTAAAAGGGTTGGCTCATTTGCTTTCCCGCAATAGTATGGATTGCTTAGGTATCGCTCTTTTCCTCTCCTGTTGAACGCTCGCTTCATATCTATTTACAAACAGCTTCTTAAGTACCTCACGGAATTCTTCTATGATAATCACAGACTCTTTGTAGAAAACGATAGCTAATGCTGTCTGATTTTGCTTCTTGAGTAAGGCTCCGATTTTCTCAAGAAGAATCCCTTCTCTTGGTCGCTGGTTAAGTATGCGAAAGATAGGTAGCGCTTGTTGATACAGTTTAAGCGCTTTGTCGTATTCGCTCTGATAAAAGTAGATATCTCCAAGGCTCATTAGAGTCTCGCTTTCGATTTTACGGGCACCAATAGACCGTGAATTATATAGAGCTTGCTGATAGAATTTGAGTGCCATGTTACGTTCCTTCAAGGAAAAGTAAGCATTTCCCAATCCTTGAAAAGCCTGAGCTTTGCCATATTTGTCATTTTTATTTTGACTAATAAACAGAGACTGTCGATAAAGTTCAATTGCTTTTGTATGCTTGCCCAAAGCAAGATGGTAGAAAGTACCCATATTCGCCAGAATAGCGGCTTCTCCTACTTTGTTCCCAGTAGAGCGATAGATATTCAGTGCTCGTTCAAAAGCTTGTAAGGCATTTTGAAAAAGGTTCTTATAGGCATTTTGTCCTACCCGTTGAAAAAATAGACCAGTGATGAGGTCTGCTGCCGCTTGTGTAATCAATTTATCTGCCTCTGCTTCACGATCTTGGATGGTTTGAGCAGAAACAGAAGAATTAAAAATTAAAAATGTCAAGTTTAAGGTGGGTAAGGAGAGAGGGAACAACAAGAGTAAGGCAAGTGCCTTGATGCTTCTGGTCTGAGCGTTTCTAAATTTGCGTGATGCTTGTTGCATTCCTTGACAGCGCATAAGGACATTTCTCCGGTGGTAGAGCAAGACTTACTGCTTACTCTACGACTAACGCCCAGGAATTATGCATCGCTTTAGAAGATCTCCGACTTCTCCTGCATAGCACAGGCAACTTATGGCGAGGTCAAGAAGTCGGAGATCTAAATGCTGTAACGTTTCTCGCAGCTTCGGCTTCCAGCTCTGCCAAAGTTGCCGCCAAGTCTGCCAACTGACGGGCAATATTGGCGCGATAAACTGGATTCTGCTCTTTCCACAACGCCAAACTTTCAAAATAAACTGCGCATCGATATTCTTTGATCGTGCCATGTGGAACAACATATTGATTAGAGTTCATCTCACTCATGGCAGGTAGCTCACTTCTGTTTCAATGTTGAGCAGTTGACGTTCAGGCTCATTATAGATAAACCGAACGCCAATGATGGCATTTATGGACAGTTCTAAATCTTTACGGGACTCTGTCGGCTGGAGAGATGGATGCCGTGCGATAACGGAGTACTTTCCGGCTGGCAAATCAAAAAAGGTTGCCATTGCATTCCGCAATGAAGCAGGCTGTTGAGCCATAAACCTGCCATCACTAGTAACTAAAACAAGAATGAGTTCTCCAGAAACGGAGGACATAGCAATCCGATCTTGATTCCGAATAGCGACGTAGATTTCAGCCATCGCTCAAGTATAGTTCAGGTACTTGATTGCATATACCCTCGGCTTTGCGATCTTGAGTAGTCTGTGATTGAGTGGGAAACGCGGATTAGGAAGCAGCCAGAGACAGCAGGAGTGGGGCGGTTGCAAAGCAAACCGATTTCAGCGAGGGGCGCATCGGGAAGTTCCTCCAGCGGTAGAGCGGGGTTACTGCCTACTCTACGACCAATGCCCAGGGATTATGCACGCTTTAGAAAATCTCCGACTTCTCCTACATAGCACAGGCAACTTACGGCGAGGTCAAGAAGTCGGAGATCTGAATGCCGTTTGGACGAGGAGTATCCACCGAAGAATTTTGCTCCCTCACGGTAACAGTTGCAGTAACACTAACGCTGAAACAGGTTCTCAAACACTTCCTGATTATTCCAGCGGTAAATGCTGAAGTCTCGCCGATCGACCGTCAGAACTCGCCCATGTCCAAGGGCTTCAGCTAGCACAACTAACGATGCATCTGCCATATCCATTGGCAAATCGTTATAGCGCCGCATGAGTGTAACCATGCGCCGCACACATTGGAAATCCAATTCAAAAACCTCAATCATGCCTTCTGAAATGGTTTCCAAAAATGCACACTGTGCCGTGTTGTTGACCCTGTTCAACAACAGGTAGCAGGTTTCTGTAATAACTGGATAGGTTGTGATTAACGGTTCGTTCAGATGGTCTAAAAGTCGCAATGCCAAGGGGTGATCCTGATCGGTTTGATTGCCCAAAGCAACAAAAAAGCCAGTATCACTAATGATCATGCTGTTGTTGAAAGAGAGAGTGCAAAGTTGCCTTAGAGTTTGCTGCCAGGTTTTCCTCTGCTTTAAAAGAACCGATGAATGCACTTTGCTTTAGGCGGGCAAGCGGATTGGAATCTTGGCCATGAAATCGCTGATAGTAAAGGTCGATCGCGTGTTTCACAATCTCATCTAATGTTTGCTGAGTTTGCCCCTGGAGGTAAGACAATTTCGTCTGCCTCATCCTCTGTCAATTGCACATTCAGATGCATCTGCTCTCTCCGCTAAGGACATAAACTGCTGTCAGTTTAACTTAAACATCTCCTCCAAAGGCTTTCCATGTGGTAGCCACTCCAACGTTATCTGGGAGAATTTGTCGCCTTTGAAAACGGGGTCGTGCTTGACCATGATCCGAATGAGCACACGCTTGTCGAACGGGTTTACCACCTACATGGCTATCGAGATTTGTTGATTAAGCAGGTTCTTGAGCGAGAACCTCATCTCTCAGTCGGTATCAAACAAACTCACCCTTGGCAACCATAATCACCTTGCCACCGACAGATACATCAATCGTTTCGTCCGTCTTCTCGGCCTTCAATAGCAACAGCGACGGTCTGCCAATCTCATAGCCTTGTTCAACTCGCACATCTACGGCTCCATCGCCCAAATACGCGTGCTGTGCCAGATAGCCTGCAAAACAGCCATTGGCGCTTCCCGTTGCCGGATCTTCAGCAATGCCCAGCAGTGGCGCGAACATGCGAGCACTGAACTGATTGGCCGGATTGCGCGTCTCTGGACAAAACACGAAGATTTCCGTTGCCTGCAGGGGTTCGACCAGGGCAACGAGGCGATCGCGGTTCACCTTGATCCGTTGCAGCGCCTCCAGAGTTTTCAACGGCACGATGATGAATGGTACACCCGTCGAGACTTCTTGAATCGGAAAGCGGGTATCCACATCGCTAGTATCCAGTCCCAGCACAGGAGCGATCGCTTCCGCCGTCAATATCTCTCCGAACACCGGCGGATTCTGGCGCATCCAGAGCCAATCGATCGCCTGATTCTGGTAGAACAACGTCACCGGAATCTGCCCAACTTTAAGATTCAGAACAACGTGCTCTACAGTCTGCTGAATCACCGCCTGTTGCAGCACAAACGCCGTTCCCAAGGTTGGATGTCCAGCAAACGGCAACTCCTTTCCCGGCGTGAAGATCCGCACATCGTAGCCACCGTTGCGCAACTCCGGCGACAGAATAAATGTGGTCTCTGAGAAGTTCGTCTCCTTAGCAATCTGCTGCATTTGCTCAGTCGAGAGAGCGCCTGCACTGGTGAACACCGCGAGCTGATTTCCGGCATACTTCGTTTCAGCAAAGACATCGACGATGTAGAAGGGTAAAGAGGACATATTGCGTTGCCGTTAAGGGTTCAAAATGGCTTCAATTGCGATCGCCGATCGGGAAACGCCAGTGGAGCAATGGTGCCACTCGTGAAGGTTTGTTGAGAGACATATTCACCATGTTGCGGGTTGCGAAATACGATCACCTGCATGGCTCTTAAATTCACTACCCAGTATTCACGAATACCCGCTTCAGCATAGACCTTGCTTTTGACTTCTACATCCTTTTCCAGGGAAGACTCAGCATACTCGATCAGCCAGAAGATATTGTCAGGATAAGGATGGTGCGATCGATATTCCCGTCCCAGCCGCTGCACAACTGCAATGTCCGGTTCTGGCTCCGAATCATTTGGCAACGTGATCGGACTATCCTGTCGAACTTTGGCACGGGTTCCCAGCAACTCCGTCAAATATTCATCTGCCTCATTGCGAGCGTAAGCGTGGGGTTCACCTTCAACCGCCATTTCGATAATTTCTCCCTTTAGCAGTTCTACCCGGCGATCGACTAAGATGCCTGCTGCAATCATGCGATGATACTCATCCAAGCTCCATTTAGCTGTTGCGATCGTCATGGCTGCCTTCCCTAGAGATCCATACACCATGATCACACGTACTGCTTTCAGTAGCGTCATTCGTCATTCGTCATTCCCCCTCATGCTCACCACCCTCCCATCCAGCCAAACAACCTCTTGGTTCAACGCTGTACTTCAACCTGCTCAAGAATTTGGGCCCGTACCGCTCACAGTCCTCTCCGGTGCCATTCCTCCAGGGCTACGCGGTTCCTTATACCGTAACGGTTCCGCTACCCTAGAGCGCGGTGGACAGCGAGTTGGACATTGGTTCGATGGGGACGGCGGAATTTTGGGCGTGCATTTTGCCCACGGCAACGCAACAGGTGTATATCGCTACGTTAAAACGGCTGGATACCAGTTGGAAGAAGAAGCTGGACGGTTCATTCTGGCGGGATACGGGATGGTGCCATCCGGTCCGCTCTGGCAACGCTTCAATAAAGAGGTCAAAAATGTCGCGAATACGTCCGTACTGGCATTACCCGGCAGGCTGCTGGCCTTGTGGGAAGCTGGACAACCTCATGCTTTAAGCCTGGACACGCTGGACACGCTTGGATTAGACGACTTAGGCGGATTAGCGGGACAAACGTACTCAGCGCATCCCAAACGGGATCCCAACACCGGAGAGATTTTTAATTTTGGGGTAATCATCGGAGCCAAAAGCCAACTCAAGCTGTATCGCAGTGCTGCTAGCGGCACCATTCAGCAGCAGGGAATGGTTGATCTGAAGGGGCTGCCGGTGATCCACGATTGTGTGCTGGCTGGCAGATATTTAATCTTCTGCGTGCCACCGGTGCGGCTCAATATCCTACCCGTTTTGGCACGGTTAAAAAGCTTCAGCGACTCACTGCAATGGCAACCGCAACACGGAACAGAAATCATTGTGGTCGATCGGGAAACGCTGGAGGTGGTCAGTCGATCGCACACAGAACCCTGGTATCAGTGGCACTTTGGCAACGGCTATGAGCTTGCCGATGGCTCCGTGGTGCTGGAAATCGCTCGTTATCCAGATTGGCAAACAAATCAGCGCTTGCAAGAGCTGGCAACGGGACAAATGCAAACGCTTGCTCTGGCGACCTTCTGGCAACTGCGTCTAGAGCCTCAATCGGGCAGGGTGATCGAGATGCAGCAAATCCTGGATCGCAGCTGTGAGTTTCCAATTAATCATCCCAACGAGGTGGGACAACCGTCACGCTATACCTATCTGACTGTACATCGGGCAACAACCGACCTTCGGACGACGGTATATGATGCGATCGCCCGTCTTGACACCCAAACCGGCACTCTCACCGAAGCAGACTTGGGCCGCGATCGCTATCCCGTTGAACCCATCTATGCGCCGGATGCAAATGATCCCCAGCGGGGATGGATTCTGACCATTGTGTTTGATGGCAACACCAACTGCAGCGAGGTCTGGATCTTGAATGCTGACCAGTTAGAGGAACAGCCGGTCTGCCGACTAGCATTGCCCGCGATCGTTCCACTCAGCTTTCACGGCACCTGGAAGCCACTATAACCAGTCTTGACGAAACACCCATCTTTATTGATCGAGTTCCCGGTCGAGACCTCTGGCGACATAGCAGCATTGGCTTGGGACTTGCCTCAACCAAAAAACTCACAGATCATTTGGGTGCTTCGAGTCACCTAGTGCCGGAGGGCAAATCACATTTATGGTGACGTTACCCAGTCGTGAATAAACAGTAATGAAATGGAGAGGTGGGGTGGTAAACGGTGAATAGTGATGAATAAGGTTTGGATAGAGTTGCTAGTCGTAGTGAAAATGAATCACTATTCACACATACGATTCACTCACCATTCATCATTGCAATGCTCGTTATTGGTCTTATGAGCGGCACATCAGTAGACGGAATCGACGCTGCTCTGGTTGAAATTTCTGGCTCCACGATTGATCTGCAAGTCAAATTACTGGCAGGTGAAACATTTCCGTATCCAGGTGTATTGCGGGAAAAAATTCTGGCAGTTTGTGGTGGAGCACCTTTATCAGTTGCAGCACTTGCAGAACTGGATGACGCGATCGCCCACCAGTTTGCCCAAGCCGCCCTGTTCATTCAAACCGGACTCCCACCTGCGGTTCTCATTGGCTCTCACGGACAGACCGTATTTCATCGACCCCCAAAGTGGCGAATCAAGAATGGCGAATCAAGAATGGAGCCCCCCCACTCCCCACTCCCCACTCCCCACTCCCGTTCGGCTGACGCTCCAAGGAAGCCCACTCCCCGCTTGGCTGCAGTTTTCAACTGGGGCGCGGAGCCGCGATCGCCTATCTGACTGGCACTACTACAGTCAGTAACTTTCGTGCAGCTGACATTGCCGCTGGTGGGCAGGGCGCTCCCTTAGTGCCCAAAGTGGATGCCTACTTACTCGGAAACTCGGAGCAGTCCTGTTGTGTACAAAACATTGGTGGGATTGGAAATTTTGCCTATCTACCGAGCCATCAAAGTGAGTATTGGGAGCAGGGTGTGTTGGGTTGGGACACAGGTCCCGGAAATAGCCTGCTGGATTTGGCAGTACGGCATCTGACCCACGGGACCAAGATTTACGATCACAACGGCAGTTGGGCGGCTCTTGGCAAACCCTGTCAATCCCTCGTTGACCGGTGGCTCCAGCAAGACTTTTTCCAGCAACCACCGCCCAAATCAACGGGCCGTGAGCTATTTGGGGTTGAGTATTTGCGCCAATGTTTGACAGACTGCCACACCAGTAACATCACCAAATCTGCCGATATCCTGGCCACCCTCACTGAGCTAACAGCCGCCTCTATTACCCACAGCTACCGATCCTTTTTGCCACAAATGCCCGACCAGGTGCTACTGTGTGGTGGCGGTAGCAAAAACCGCTACCTGAAACAACGCATCCAGTATCACTTGGGAGGTATTCCCGTTTCAACCACCAATGAGGTGGGTTTGAGTGCGGATTTCAAGGAGGCGATCGCGTTTGCCGTACTGGCATACTGGCGGTTGCAACTCATTCCTGGGAACCTCCCAACTGTAACAGGAGCCAGTCAAGCCGTTCTATTAGGAGACATTCACCGGAGTTTTTCCGGTCTTTCTACTTAGCTCTGTAAATGAACGTTCTGTAAGAAGTCAATTTCTGCGGGACAACGTCAATCTCTCTAAGCTGAACCAGCCTCATAATAAGAGGTCTATGCATGTTAGCATGGATAACCGATTAAACCAGCATGGCGATATATAGTCGGACTATAAGGATAACGCTGTGTCTCACACCTTTTTGATACAGCCAGGACGCTGGACACTGCAAGGAAACTGGCTAGAACGAAACAGTATGCCAATCGCCGTAATCGGTAAGACATTGGTAGGGTGGAGCCGAGATGACTGGTTCACACTTGTGACAAAACTGGTTTTTCCGGGAACCGATCGCGAAGAGATTTCGCTTCAATATCGAGGGCGGTTGGATGCGGGAGAGCGCCATTATACTTTCGTACTGCAGCACAGCTTGTTGGGGCGCGTTGAAGGAGAAGGTTGGGTTGCGCAGGAGTCGATCGTCCAGCGGTACTGGGTGTTAGGCGATCGCCAACGACGCAGCGGCTTTGAGACACTCTATCGGATCGACGAAAACGCCTACTATCTGTCCAGTGGGATCATGGCAGGGCATTACCTCACCAGTACAATGGAAGCAAAAATAGAGCGGCAGATTGAGTAACAAGTCAAGTGGCGAATGACGAGTGACGAATGACGAGTACGGGGTATGGAGTCGAATTCACTTCGCCCTTCACCCTTCACCCTTCAAACCGAGTGACTTACAATCCAGTTGCGGGATTAGGATAGGCAAGCGTGTATCCAATTTAGTCAGTGCATCTCGATTTTGATCAAAGGATACACTTGAGTTAGTTGCACTACAATTACTGGCTCAAGGTTTCAAGGCAAGGGTTACCTAGTTTGCTTTCTGGTATGACAACAGATCCCTACATCGGACGATTACTCTCTAATCGATATCATCTGGTTGACCTGGTTGGTAAAGGGGCTATGGGACGAGTCTACCAGGCAGAGGATGTGCTTTTAGGCGGGGTAATCGCCGTTAAGTTTCTTTCCCACACGCTGCTCAACCCTCGCATGCGCGATCGCTTCAAGACAGAAGCCCGCACCTGTGCCCAGCTTGGTCAAAAAGCATTCACATCGTTCGAGTCACGGACTACGGTTTGGATAAGGAAGACATCCCGTTTTATGTGATGGAATTCCTGCAGGGCGAAAGCCTGAATGAAATCATTAAACTCCAACCGCTTCAACTCTCCAGGTTTCTTAACCTTGCTCGTCAAATTTGTCTCGGTTTACAGTCTGCTCACCGGGGCATCTTAATGGATGGTCAATTTTGCCCCGTCATTCATCGCGACATTAAACCCAGCAACATTCTGGTGAGTCAAGACACTAGCCTGGGTGAATTGACAAAGATTTTGGATTTTGGAATTGCCAAACTGATTCAGGAAGATAGTGGGCAAACTAATTCGTTCATGGGAACATTGGCGTATTCCTCCCCCGAACAAATGGAGGGTCAGGATTTAGACGCTCGCTCAGATATTTACAGCCTGGGCATCATGATGTATGAAATGTTGACTGGGAAAATGCCGTTACAGGCTGAAATCCATTCTTTTGGTGGCTGGTATAAAGCACACCGCCATCAAAAGCCGCGCTCCTTTAAATCGATCAATCCCAACTTGAAACTTCCAAAAGCATTGGAAGATCTGATCATGAGCTGTTTGGAGAAGCGATCGCGCGATCGTCCCCAATCCGTTGCTGAAATGCTCAAAGCGCTGGAACCCCTTGAGCAACGGTATAGCGCCAGCCGCCAAATGAGCCATCGGCTTGCAGACACCCTACCTAAGAAACCGGTTTCCGATGACAAGCTCACGGAGCCACCCGCTGCCATTGAAGCCATTTGCCATATGGCCCTGTGGCCGAAGGATAAACCCACAGCGCAAATCGTCTTTCCGCAGGTGTTTTCTAACGGTCAGGAAAAACAGGCAACCATTTGGGTTATGCTGCCAGAGCAGGAAATTCGCAGCCTACAATCTAATCGGCTGTATAACCGGATCTACAGAAACTTCCTGTGCTCCATGTCGCCCTATCCGATGGTGCTGTGGCTGACGGCTCTCTATAACCGCTTTCATAGCAAAGAAGCAGGTCTCCGCTGGCTGCGTTGTTATTTGGATCTGAAGACTGCTCAGGGTCAGGACATAATTCGCTTACTGGGCGACAAAGGGCAGTATCAGATTCTCTTGTTTGCATTGGAGAATCCCCAGCACTGTGCGCACGCCGTTACGGTCACGATCCACCCCTCCCAGGGTTCGTTGCTCAAGCAATGGGCAATTATCAGCCAATCCTCTGTGGGGGTGGGTCAACCCAACATCAGTAAAGGGCTACTCCAGGCAGAGTTTGAAAAGCTAAAACCTCGAATTGTGGAAGAGCTAGAAAGTAATTCTGAAAATTAACTCATCTACGGTGTTGCCATGCTGAACGAGCTGAACGAACTGCTGCCCTTTAATCTCGAACTCAATCCAACTGCGATCGCAGCAACCAGCTTGTGGTCTCTGGCGCTGTACCTTGGCTTTTCTTCAATTGGTGAATGGGTCACGCGACAGTTGACTCGCTGGTTCAACTTTGCCGAACAGTCCCTTTACCTTTCCAAAGAAGAGTTCGAGCGTACCCGCTCTGCTCGAGAGTCACAAAACGCTTTCTACGCCTCAGTGTTCAGCATCATCCCGTTTTTGATTGTTGGCGGCCTTTGCAGTTTTGGCGTTGAAGCCACCTTAGGTCGCAGTTGGGACATTGGTATTGGCATATTGGCTTGCATGAGCTGTGGGATTTATGAGTTGGGACGCCGAGCTGGGCGGTCATCTGAGTGATTTGAGATTGTAGATTGCAGATTGCAGATTAAGACTTACGCAAAATACTCCTTGCTGCAAATTGTCCGGCAGCGTAGGGGCAGGTTTTGCCAAAGGTCTCGCAAGCCCCTCAGATTGTCTACCAAACCTGCCCTTACAGAGGTCGTCCATCACCAGAAAATTTACAGGTGGAAATACTCCACGGTTGGTGGTTAGGGGATCACATTTCTATCGATTTCCGCAATCGTCCAGGACGGAGGTGTATCTCTAAACACCTTTGACGTGTTTGGAATGAGTTGTCTAGTCACCTTGAGACCCGTCCAGGAGAGGATGATGAATTACTTTTCAACCGTTGTTGCATTGCTGCGCGATCGCAAAGAGTTTCTCGAAGAAATCCACGACAGCGTCAAGCTGAAAAGCAAAATATCTGCATTAATGCTGTGCAGCTTTTGTTTCTTTGCCCTCTACGGAGCCATCATCGGCACCTTCCATAGCCCCTTGCAAGCATTGTCCTCGGCGATTAAGTTGCCCGCGCTTTACTTGATTACACTGTTGGTTTGTTTGCCCACTCTGTACATTTTCAATGTCTTGTTCGGCTCCAAGCAATCCATTGCACAACACTTCACCTACCTGCTTACCGCCGTTTCTGTGATTGCTGTTTTGCTGTGTGGCTTTGCCCCAGTCACTCTGTTTTTCCTGATCACGGTGAATGACTACAGTTTCTTTCTGCTGTTAAATGTTGCCATCTTTGCGTTAACGGGAGTGCTTGGTGTCTCATTCTTGTACCAGATTATGAAACCGATTTCTGATAGCGACACGGGAGAAGGCGTCAAGGTGCGCACCAGCATTTTGCGATTCTGGTTGGGTCTCTACGGATTCGTGGGCAGCCAGTTGGGATGGACACTGAGACCCTTCTTTGGCTCCCCAGGGCAGTTTGAGCTATTCCGTCCCAGAGAAGGCAGCTTCTTTTCTGGCGTCTGGAATGCGATCGTGAATCTGTTGACGTAGGAAATTGGTCATTGGTCATTAGTCATTGGTCATTGGTTAAACATCAGTTTTCACTGTTGGCTGCCCACTGCTGCACAGTCCACTATCCACTCTCACTTTCCTCTGTTCCCATGAGACCTGATTTAAAAGCGTTGGCAATTACTGAGAAGGAACTGGAGCGGCTGACTGGATGCGATGTTGGACCGCTGTTTGTTGGTGGAATTTTGGGCGGGGTGTATCGACCGTCTATTTTTCAGACGTTGCAGCGATCGCTGGCGTTTTGCCTGACTGAAGTGGTTGTCTTTCTACTTGTATTTGCCTTCACGTTGCCAATTGGGTTATCGCTGATGCGCGATTCCAGCAACGGCGTGAATCAAGTTCCTGGAATGCTGCAGTTTCTGACCGTGACCCTGGGTATGGCGCTGATGGTGATGATTGCCTGGAATGTCTATATGTGGCTGAGGGGTAAACGGCTGCGATCGCTGATGCAGTTGCTGGATGAGGTGGATCGCTACCACGCGGTGATTGGGGCGATCGCGGTTCTCGATCAGCTCGAAGCTGTGGGGCATCCACAGACTGTATTGAGCGATGCCAACCTTAGTCAAACTAGTTTGCAAAATCGCACCGAAGTTCTGGAAGCACTCAGGCTGACGCGGGATAACCTAGTTGCCGGACTGATGACCGAGAAAATTTTGCGCGACAGTCGGGGGTTGTTGGCGCGTCGGCAGGAGTTAATCGCTGGCATTGAGACTAATTTGGTGACGCTGAGGGCGATCGAGGTCAAGCATCAGGCTAATGAGTACGGACAGGTGCTGAATGAAGCCTTGCAAATCGGCATCAAGGTGCATCAAGAAATCCAACAGCTCTCGAATTGAATCGGTTTCACAAGGGGCAGGTTTTGCCACAGGTCTCGCTAAAATCTCCAGATTGTCTACCAAACCTGCCCCTACAGAGTCCGTCCACTAAAATTGGTATCAGCGCCCTTTGAGCGGTTGCCAGTTTCCGGACGGAATAAATGCGGCCCAAAAGAACGGACGGTGGCGGTTGGGATGATTGAGAAACTCCAGTTGGATTTGACGCAAGGCGGCACTGCGACCTTGACTGGCAGACAGGCGATCGTAATACTTTGCCATTAGTTCGCTGGTCGCCTTATCATCTACCTGCCAGAGCGTGAAGAGTTGACTTTCAGCACCGGCCATCACTAGCGCTCGGCGGAGTCCATAGACACCTTCACCGTTGGCAATGCTGCCCACCCCCGTCTCACACGCCGATAAAACAACCAGTTGGGTGCCGCGCAGATTCAAGCCTGCGGCTTCCAGGGCCGTGAGCACGCCATCTTCGGTTCCGCTTTGGCGAACATTAGCGCCAGCCAGGGCCAATCCAGAGCGCAGCAATGCATTTTCGGTATTACCCAGCAGGGGACGGGGCAAAGGATTCGCAGATTCGATCGCGAGTCCACGGCTGGGTGGTGCAGGGGGTGCAAGTAGGGTATCCCGTAAGAAAAACCCGTGGGTGGCAATGTACAGAATTCGGGGACTTTGGACTTGCTTGAGCGCGTTTTCGGTTGCTTGAGCGCCCATCAGCTGAATCACACCGGGCAGTTTAGGGGCGATCGCGTTGGCTTCCTGTGCCGTACCGGGGAGGGGCCCAAACTTTATCTTCGTCAGGTCGGTGGAGCGCTGGGCGGAGCGGGAGGATAAGGGAGATGGGGAAGATGAGGGAGATGGGGAGGCGCGATCGTAGTCGGGGTTGGCGATCAGCACGGGAGGTTGGTGGCTGGGAACCGAGGTTTGGAGGCGCAGCAGGTCACGTCCAGAGGTGAGGTAGGTGATTTCGTAGGTTTCCACCAGATAGCGGTTTTGCTCATCCACCAGGGCGGCGAAGGGAATCAGGTTGAGCTGGCTATCGGGCGAGAGCAGCAGTTTGGTGCGGGTGCCAAGCAGCTTGCGCACCGGCTGCATCAGCAGGGCATCGAGTTTACGGGCAGCGGGCTTGACGCGATTGAATCCTTGAGTTGGGTCAAGCAGCACGGCTTGAAACGCTTTGATTGCCTGATGGATCGGTTCTGCCTCTCCCAGGTCTACCCATTGCGGATTGCCCTGGCTGTGCAGCACATAGGCCGCATAGTGAGGCTTCCCCCACTGGTTGGTCGGTTTGGCTTTCGGGTTGAAGGGATAGTAGAGCACCAGCTCCACCAGGGCAGTATCGGTGGGAATCAGCCGTTGTACAGCTTCAATGGTGACCGGCTGAGACTCAGTGCGAAATTCAGCGCTGCGGTTGTTCAGATCCGCTTCTAGTTGATTGGACTGGGTTTCCAGGGCGGCAATTTGGGTGCGGTGTTGCTCTACCGGTGTGTTGCCGGGCCCTTTGTAGACCAAAGCCGCCAGTTGAGCGCGGGTGGTGGCCAGTTGATCCAATCGCCTCTGGTCGGCAGGGGTGAGCTGCTGCCGCAGCCGTTGCAAGCTGTCGGACAGGGTATCTAGTACCCTTCCTTGCGACGCAGTATGGTAGTCAGAGCAAGCCGAGCAGCCTCTGGGTCTTTGGGGGCAGACTGGAGGTGGAGGGAGAGCACCCCATCGGTTGTCCCAGCTAGAGTTGCCATGTAATCCTGCTTTTGCCGTTCCGACCCGGTTGCCAGGATTAGCCCCAGGTTATGTTCTTCCACCGTGAGACCCCGATTTAGGGGTTCAACCGCACGAGTTGTTTCCCCTTGTACCCAGTACAGCGTTGCCAGATTGTTGAGGCTGGTAGCTACAGCGGGATGGTTGGCAGCGAGGGATTGCTCACGGATTGCCAGGGCGCGTTGTGCGAGCGGAATGGCTTCCTGGTACTTGCCTTGCTGATAAAGAGCTGCACCACCGTTTGGTTAAGCCGTTCGGCTTCTGCCAGGTCGGAGGACTGTTCAGCCGTTGGTGGTGACGTGGGTTGTCCCACTGCAGGCGGGATGAACACAGCTGCGATCGCCCCCACCAGCATTGCGGCTAGCCATCTTCTGATCTGTGCCCTGGCATTCATGACGGTGTTCTCCGTTGCGTTTAAGGAGTCCAAAACCTCGGAGTTTTACGCTCCTGTACTGGTCGTTTGTCTCATGTCCGGTTAAAAACTCCGAGGTTTGTGTAGGCCCTAGAAATAATTCAGGCAGTAAGCGAAGTTTTATGCAAATCCTTCTGGTTAGTGTTGTCAGTCTAAAGATCCTCCCAAACCACCTTTGATGAGCTGCCGTGTACACAGATCTTGGCTAAACCCAAAGACTGTGCCGGGGGACTTCCCCCCGGCCCCCCCACCTTGTGGGGTCCTAACTCCCCCACACCCCCGCAAGGGATTGGTTCTGAGTTACAAGGACTGGGGTACAGCTACCGAGCCTGCATATACCAAAGTCTTCTGCCTCCAGCCGTCAGTACCTTTTGGAGGGGGTACTGCTGCGCAGAAGCAAGGCTACGGGGGACGCAACCGGTCCCCTGAATTCGGGGGGTTTGGGGGCAGCCCCAAGCATTGATTGTTGCAACCACAGTTTTCTTTGAGGCATTGCCAATTAACCCGCACCTACCAACTCTGCACAGATGCGCTCAAATGCAGCAGGTGGATCAGCGGCGTTGGTAATTGGGCGGCCAATGACAAGGTAGTTGGCTCTAGCCTGGAGCGCAGCATGAGGCGTTAGGGTGCGGCGTTGATCTCCAGACTCTGCCCAAGTAGGACGCACACCTGGACAGACAAGCAGAAACTCATGCCCACAGGTTTGACGCAGGTGTTCGACTTCTTGAGGAGAGCAAACGGCTCCCGCAAGACCACTTTCCTGAGCTAGCAATGCCATATGTAGGGCATATTCGGGCAGTTCTAAGGGGATTTTCAGGTCAAAGGCCAGCGATCGCGAATTCAAACTGGTCAACAACGTAATCGCCAACAGTTTGGGAACCGGGTGCCCTGCTTCAGACGCACCGTCCTGGGCGGCTGTTTGAGCAGCTTTCAATGCTTCTCGACCCGCCGTTGCATGGATAGTCACCAAATCCACCCCATGCCGAGCTACCGCCCGGCACGCACCTGCCAGCGTGTTTGGGATATCGTGCAGCTTCAAATCCAGAAAAATCTTTTTTTGTCTCGCCTTCAGCTCAGCCAAAATCCCTGGGCCGGTACTGACAAACAGCTCTAGCCCCACCTTCCAAAAGCTGACCTGGGGAAGTTGCTCCACCAGCGCGATCGCTTGCGCCTGCGTTGGCACATCCAGCGGCACAATAATGCGATCCGCAACCCGCTCCTCACTCCTCATGTCCCACTCCTCACTGATTCGCACTGCAATAGCGATTAAAGTCAGCAACGACTTCGGTATCTTCCTTCGTCAGAACGTTCATTTTACCGGCTGTTTGAATAATCGCTTTGATCGCTTGCTCTATTTCTCCCCGTCCCTTGGGAGAGTTTTCAGCTTTGCTAATCGTGGCTAACGCATCGCTATCCGTCTTGTAAGCCACAATCGTGGCGCTGACATTCTGAACGTATCGCTGCTTCAAACTGGTCAGGGTTTCGTCCTTGAGTTCAACGCGATCGAGTTCCTTGATCAGCCCATCCACTTCTCCCGTTAATCCATTGAAATCAGTTGCCAAGTTAGCCGCCGCCCCTTTGAAGGCGTTCAAGTCGTTTTTTGTTCCGGCGGCTTTAGCAGCGGCTTCAAAATTCTTCGTTTCGCGCTGAAACTTCTCAGCAATGGGACGCATTTTGTTAACCGCGTTCGAGAGTTTTTTGCATTGGGATGCTTTGCTGGGAGTGCAGCCAGCAACCGTTCCAGCGATCGCAGCCGCGACTAGAACTCGAACAGCAGAATCGCGCAAATGGATCATCGCCCTGGGAAACTGACATAAGTAGCTTGCCATAATCAAACTGAATACCTGAAGTGTCATTGGTCATTGGTCATTGGTCATTTGCAAGGAACCAATGACCGTTATATTTAACATTTATTGTTGTCCACTGACTGGGAACAACCTACCCTATCGTTCCCAGTTAGCTGGCTACCTATTGCGAACCTGAAAGGGCTAAACAGCGGACAATCTGCAATCGACAATCAACAATCAACCGATCAGCCAACTAGCCGCACAAACCGCTTCGTGCCAACACTCAGGGTTCGCCCTTCTAGCTCTGAAGCTGTATCAATGGTCAGGTCAACCTGGTCGATGCGATCGCCGTCCAATTTAACGGCACCACCCTGAATCTGACGACGGGCATCGGAGCTGCTCTTACACAACCCGCTAGCACTGATAATGAAGAATAGCTTGGCCGGAAACTGAATCGCCGCCAGTGAGAACTCAGGAACAACAGCTTGTTGGGTCGTTCCACTGCCCTGAACCAGCGATCGCGCTGCCTCCTGTGCCTGCAGCGCAGATTCCTGACCGTGATACTGAGTCACCACCTCCAGGGCCAACTGCTTTTGCCCCTGACGCGGGTTTTCAGGGAGTTGGTCAAGGGGCAAATCGGTCAACAGCTCAAAGTACTGCTGCAGCAAATGATCGGGCGTTTTCTCCAGCTTGGAGTACATCGTCAGCGGGTCATCTGAGAGGGCCACGTAGTTGCCCAGCGATTTGGACATTTTCTGCACTCCATCGGTGCCCAGCAGGATCGGCAGCAGCAACCCAAATTGGGGACGCATGCCAAAATGGCGCTGCAAGTCCCGTCCCACCGCGATGTTGAATTTCTGATCGGTGCCACCCAGCTCCACATCCGCTTCCAGGGCAACCGAGTCATACCCCTGCATCAGCGGATACAGAAACTCGTGCAGGTAAATCGGGTTGCCCTTCTCGTACCGTTCCGCAAACCCTTCTTTGGCTAGCATTTGCCCAACCGTCGTGGTTGCCAATAGCTCCAAGATCTTGCTCAAGTCCAGTTTCGCCAGCCACTCAGAGTTGTAGCGAATTTCTAAACGTCCCGGGGTATCAAAGTCCAGGATTGGACGGACTTGATCAAGGTAAGTTTTGGCGTTGGCCGCAACCTGCTCTTCCGTGAGTTGACGGCGCACTTCAGACTTGCCAGTCGGGTCGCCAATCCGGGCGGTAAAGTCCCCAATCAGCAACACGGCCGTATGTCCAGCATCCTGGAATGCCCGCAGTTTCCGCATTGGAATCGTATGCCCCAGATGAATCTCAGCCCCCGTAGGATCAATGCCATACTTAATCCGTAATGGGCGATTTTCGTGCCCCGCCCCGTCCATGCTTTCCAGCAGCCGCTGCTGCAAGTTCTCATCGGGCGACTCCGACTCTGGCTGATCGGGAAAAATCTCGCTGGTGCCCCGTTCCAGCCAAACAAACGATGGGTCGATGTTAGACACTGAACTCGTTGCTATACTTTTTTTTGCCAATTCGTCGTCAAGTCTGCTACACTCACGGGCTAAATTCAATACTAAATGGACAAAAAAAGACAACCCTAAATGGACAAAAAAAGACAACCTACTATAATTGCAAGCGATCGCAGCCTCTAGCCTATCATCCCCTGCTGCAGCCCCTGACTTTACTTTATCGCTGTCTGGTTTCCCCGCCCAACTGTCCGGTTTATTCCCTGTTTTCCTGGAAGAACGTTCACAGACAGCCGCTGCTCCGTCATCATCTACCTCACTGCCCTTTTAGGAGACCATCGTGTCGTCCAATACCCTTCACCAAAAACAACCCATCACCGGTCAAGGACCCCTGCTCCAGCTCGTTGGAGCCGTTAGCAGAGTCACGGGTGGAATGCTGCTGGGCATTACCATGCTGACCAGTTCTGTCGTTGCCGGAGGACTGGTGGGTCTGGCCATCAGCTTTCGCAACCTGCCCGATGTGCGCGTCTTGCGCAGCTATGCGCCCACCGAAACCACCCACATTTACGACGTGAAGGGCAAACTGCTGGCCAGCCTGCATGGAGAGGCAAACCGCGAGGTGGTACCCCTGGATAAGATTTCCCCACACCTGAAGCGGGCAGTGCTGGCCATTGAAGACAGCTACTTTCTGCAGCACCATGGGGTGAATCCGGGCGCGATCGCCCGTGCCTTTCGCGCCAACTGGGAAGAAGGGCGGACGGTTGAAGGTGGCTCCACCCTGACCATGCAGCTTGTCAAAAACCTGTTTCTCAACCCTGAACGGGCCTTTAGCCGCAAGCTAGCCGAGTCTGTGCTATCGATGCGCGTTGAGCAAATCTTCACCAAGGATCAAATCCTGGAGATGTATTTGAACCAAGTGTATTGGGGACACAATACCTACGGGGCTGAAACCGCCGCGCAAAGCTATTTTGGCAAATCAGCCGCCGAATTGAACCTGGCAGAATCAGCGATGATGGCGGGGCTAATTCAGGCTCCCGAAAACCTCAGTCCCTTCGTCAGTATGCAGAAGGCCAAGCAGCGGCAGAGTGAGGTGCTCAATCGGATGCGCGAGCTGAAATGGCTCACCCCCGCAGAGGAAGCGATCGCCCGCAAGCAACCGCTTAAACTCGGCACCATCACCTCGTTTCAAACCAGTCAGTTGCCCTACATCACGGAAGCCGCTGTTCAGGAGCTAACCCGACGCTTTGGTCGAGATGCGGTGCTAAAAGGCGGGATGCGGGTTCAGACTACCGTGGACACCAAGTTTCAGCGCATGGCCGAAGAGGTCGTCAAAGAAGGGCATTACTCTCTGCTCTCCCAAGGCGTCTATGCCGACCAGATGGCATTGGTCGCCGTTGACCCCCGCACTCATTTTGTCAAAGCAATGGTAGGCGGCGTGGATTATCGCAAGAGCCAATATAATCGGGCAATTCAGGCACTTCGCCAGCCTGGTTCCGCCTTCAAGCCGTTTGTTTACTACGCCGCGTTTGCCTCCGGAAAGTACGGGCCCGATTCCACCGTTGACGATAGCCCGGTGGGCTACCCCGACGGTTACGAGATGTACTATCCCCAAAACTATGACGGATCCTTCTCTGGAGCAATCTCCGTTCGCCAGGCCCTGGCCGTGTCGCGCAATGTGCCCGCCGTCAAATTAGGGCAAGAGATCGGATTGAACAAAGTCATTGATATCTGTCGCACGATCGGCATCCGTAGCCCGATCGAACCGGTCGTCTCTCTGCCACTGGGATCTGTAGATCTCACTCCGTTGGAAATGGCAGGAGGATTTGCCACCTTCGCCAGTAATGGCTGGTATTCCGAAACAACCTTCATTGTCCAGGTGACGGATAGCGCTGGCAATGTGTTGCTGGACAACACCCCCAAACCTCAACTGGTGCTGGATCCGTGGGCAGCCGCGTCTCTCAACGATGTGATGCAAGGCGTGATTGAACACGGAACCGCAACTTCTGCTTACATTGGTCGTCCGGCGGCTGGCAAAACCGGAACCACCTCCGCTGAACGAGACATTTGGTTTGTGGGATACGTGCCTCAGCTCTCAACCGCCGTCTGGGTCGGCAACGACGATTATGCCCCGATTGGCTACGGCGCAACTGGCGGCACCTACGTTGCCCCAATCTGGAGAAACTTCATGATCCGAGCCTTGCAAGGAGTTCCAGTCGAGAACTTCCGACCCGCCTCAGATTTTCCGCAGCCGCAGTAAATGAGATCATTCTGAGTTATTTATTGCCATAAATTTATACATTGCTGGAGCTGGCGTTGGTTCTAGCCTTGGCGTTTTTGCTGTGAATACAACCTGTATTCGGGTGTTTACTTTTTATTCAAAAGCCAGTAAATAGAACTTACACACAGCCCCCCATGCGTGTGATGGTCTATTTGCAGGAGTAGCTCTCAGATGACTCGATATGGGACGTTCGGTGGTTGTCAAGTCGGACTGGCAACTGTTTTAGGTACGATCGCTGCCCTTGCCGCGCAGCCTGGTGCAGAGATTTTGACCGCGTCTGGAGCGAGTGCGATCGCCCAGATTGCCCCAGATAGCAGCCTGGGAAATGAGCGATCGCAGGTCACTCCCAGCAACAACATTCGGGGATTGCCGGGAATCTTGATTCAGGGTGGAGCCATTCGGGGAGCCAACCTGTTTCAAAGCTTCTCCGAATTCAATGTGGGCGAAGCACAGCGCGTCTACTTTGCCAATCCATCAGGTATTCAAAACATTCTCAGCCGCGTCACCGGAAGCAACCCCTCCAACATCCTGGGAACGTTAGGGGTCGATGGATCTGCCAATTTATTTCTGCTCAATCCCAACGGCATCCTGTTTGGACGCAATGCACGGCTTGACATCGCCGGATCCTTCGTTGCCAGCACGGCAGACAGTCTGGTCTTTGAAAATGGGCTGAAGTTTAGCGCTACCCATCCAGAAGTGGCTCCGCTGCTGACCTTAAACCTGCGTCCGGGACTGCAATACGGCACAAACTATCGCGGCCCGATTACCAACGCAGGCGACTTGTCCGTTGGAGCTGGACAAACCCTGGCGCTGGCGGGTAGCACGGTTACTCATACCGGATCGCTCACTACACCGGGTGGAACGGTGCAGGTGTTGGGCGATCGCGTCTCCCTGCTCGACAATGCCCGCATTGATGTCTCCAGTATCGGTGGCGGCGGCACCATCCTGATCGGCGGCGACTTCCAGGGCAACGGACAGGTGCCCAACGCAACGCAGACCTTTATCGGTGCCAACGTCATCATCACTGCTGATGGCATCAATGACGGCAACGGTGGCCGCGTCATCGTCTGGGCAAATGATTCTACCCGCTTCTACGGCACCATCAGTGCCCAAGGTGGAGCAAACTCTGGCAATGGCGGCTTCGTGGAGGTATCCGGTAAGCAAGCCCTCGACTTCAATGGACGGGTGGACGCCGCAGCGCCCAATGGACTTCCTGGAACTCTGCTGTTAGACCCAGCCAACATTGAAATCGTCTCGACAGGCGGAGGTGGCATTCCAACCAACACCATTAATGAGATAGCTGATCTGGACTTAAGAACGACCCGGATTAACGTAGATTTCATCAGCAATGCCACTGCCGATGTAATTCTGCAAGCCACCAACAACATTACCTTCAGCGCCCCAATCAACATTACGGCATTTGAGGTAGACCTTACAGCCAAAGCGGGAAACAACATCTTTGTCAACAACAACATCACTACGAATGCAGGAGAAATTGCCCTGTCCGCTGGTTCAGGAATTTTTATCAATGGAGCGATCATTAATACCAATCCTTTTGCTGAAACACCCGGCACATCGGTCAGCGGCAGTATTGGTATCGTTGCTGGCAACCAGGTTTCAATTGTTAATAGTGGTGTCCTCGGTCGCAAAAACAACGACTTTACCAGTGGTTTTAGCGCGATCGGGATTGCTGCTACGCAAGGTTCAGTCCTGATCGATAGGTCTACGGTCAGTACAACCAATCGGGGGACTGGCGTAGTCGGTGATGTCGTGATCACAGCCCGCGATCGAGTCACTGTTCTCAACAGTGATGGACGAGACACGAACGACGACAGACTCACGCTGGGTATTTTTAGCCAAGGTAACCAAGGGCGGATCTTTATTGGTGCTTCTGAGTATTCCGGTTTCGACTTCTCACCGAGAAGAGTTGTAATCAATAACTCATTGCTGCGTACTTCCAACGGTACTGTTCCAGCAGGTTCAAGTGCAGATGCCGGAACCATTATTGTGCAAGCAACTGATTCAGTCTCGATTATCAATAATTCACAATTGCGAAGTACAGCAGTTGCTGGAGTCCAAGGCAATGGGGGCGGGATTGGAATTGGGACACGTTCGCTGCTGATCGACAATTCAAACTTAAGTACCAGTACGTTTTCCAAAAGCAGCAGCGGGTTTAGTTCCTCAGATTTCAGTGGCGCTCCCACTGGTTTTGGCGATAGCTTTGCCGGAGCTGTAGTCTTGCTGGTCGATGGGGACATCACATTGAACAACAGCGATATTTTCAACAATTTAGAAAATGAAGCCTCTGGTGAGGCAGGATTTATCTTTATAGCAGCAAGAAATCTGTCCCTGCTCAACGGATCGCAGATTCAAACTTTGGTGCGGGGCGCAGATGAGAATGGAGGAGCAGCAAGCGGAACTGGAGGAAATATCCTGATCAGTGTTGATCGAAAAGTTGAAGTGGTTGGTAGAAATAGTGAGGGATTTCCCAGTTCTATCTTCAGCAGTGTTGGTAGGGGTGCAGACGGAACGGGAGGGAATATTTTGATTGAGGCGCGATCGCTCCACGCCCGCAATGGTGGACGAGTCGATGCGAACAATTTGGGTTCTGGACCAGCCGGAAACATATTCCTATTCACAAAAGGAGTCTGGCTGGACAACAGGGCACGCATCACTGCTAGTAGTCTTTCTGGTCAAGGAGGCAATATCTTTTTTGATGTACCAGGTGCCATTATCCTGGGGCGAAATAGCAATATTTCAACATCCACCCTTGAGGCATCAACGTCATTCGGTGAAGGAGCTGGCAATATTGCGATCGGCAGTGGAAGACTTCTTCTAGATGACCGAGTGAATGGAAGACTTGCTCCCCGATTTAGCAATTTCACGTTTCTGGTAGCAGGCAAAACACCCAGAGATAACAATATTTTTGCGGTAGGCATTGATAGCGATGGTGGAAATATCCGAATTAATACTTTTCGGCTGCAAGATATTGCTCAACGCCCCGATACAGATGTCACTAATGACATCACAACTGAGTCCATATTGCGTATTAGCGGCACCACGGTTGTCAACACTCTGGATGTGTTCCCGTCCTTCCGAGCCGACCCGCTGCCCGATCGCTACATTCCCCCCACCATCGCCGAAGGCTGCGACCCACGGGCACGTCAAGAAACCAGCCGCTTCATCATTACCGGACGGGGTGGACTACCGGCTGACCCGAATGAAGTCCTGACTCCAGACACAATTATCGGGCCCAGCCCATTGTCTCCAGTAGAGTTGCCTCCATCAAGTGCCGATCCAAACGCGATCGTCCCAGCCCGCGGTTGGGTCAAGACTGCCGATGGTACCGTTCGCTTGACCGCTCACGTCACCGACCCCAACGCCTCAATCACCCCCTATCTCTTCTGGTCTAATCCTGAAGCTTGCTATAGCAACTCTCCAAAATAACCAATGAATGACGCTTTCCTAAAAACGTGCCTCTACCCAGTTGGATTCTGGCTGAGTCTGGTGGGATGCTTCGGGGGTTTGACACCCCAGCCCCTAAA
>JAAUSG010000308.1 GCA_012034055.1 Leptolyngbyaceae cyanobacterium RU_5_1
CCCCGCCTTCCAGGAGCGCCTTTGCTCGCGCTTTTCCATGGGCCTAATTGCCGACATCCAGGCACCGGATCTAGAGACCCGCATGGCCATTTTGCAAAAGAAGGCGGAGTACGAGAACCTGCGCTTGCCCAGGGAGGCGATCGAATACATTGCCACCAACTACACCTCCAACATTCGAGAGCTAGAAGGCGCACTGATTCGAGCCGTTGCCTACATCTCCATTGCCGGTCTGCCAATGACGGTGGAAAACATTGCCCCCGTTCTCAATCCACCGGTTGAGCAGGTAGAAGCATCGCCTGGCGACGTGATCCTGGCAATCTCGGAGACCTTTAACGTCTCGATCGAGGATCTGAAGGGAAGTTCCCGTCGGCGTGAGGTGAGCACCGCGCGGCAGATTGGCATGTACTTGATGCGCCAGCATACGGACCTCAGTCTGCCCAAGGTTGGCGAAGAATTTGGCGGCAAGGATCATACAACGGTGATGTATAGCTGCGACAAGATTTCTCAACTAAAGGAGAATGACCCGTCGATGGCGCAAACCTTGAGGCAGTTGAGCGATCGCATCAACCTGTCCAGCCAATCCCGCAAGCAACCGTAGTCATCGATCAGCTTCGCTTATCACTAAATACCGCGAGTTTTCCCCAGTCAGCCAAAAGTCGGTCGCTGGGAATATTTGTTTTTGTTGACAAATCTCGTAAATTTTTACGTTTAAAGCAGATTAATAACCATGAAGTGCCAGATTGCCTGTGGAAAACCTTTAAATTTTTTGTGGAAAACCGTGTGGAGAATCGGTTTATAACGATCCAGCGATCGTGGAAAGGGGAAATGAGTATAAATACCATGTGGAAAGATCCCGATTTTTTCCACAACTTCTCCACAGGCTTAAACCCCTTTTCAGGTAAAGATGAGCGGGATCCCGCGATCGTTTTCCACAGTTTCCACAGCCCTTACTACTACTGGTTTAAATAAGTTCTTCTTAAGTAGAGATCTGATCGCACCATTTCAAAAACGAGCAAACCCACTCAGGTGGATCGTTTCAGACAACGGTGCTAGAATCTCCGAGCAATGATTTAAGCGAACCCTCCATGAAAGTGGTCTGTGCCCAAAACAGCCTCAGTGCAAACCTTTCCCTCGTCAGCCGTGCGGTCTCTGTGCGCCCCTCCCATCCCGTGCTGGCGAATGTGCTGCTGGTTGCCGATGAAAAAGCTCAACAAGTGAAACTGAGCGCTTTTGACCTCAGTCTTGGCATTCAAACCAGCTTCCCGGCTGAGGTTGAAGTGGGTGGCAAGCTCACACTGCCGGCCAGACTGCTAACCGATATCGTGTCTCGGTTGCCCACTGGAGAGATTACCCTGGACGATGGTGCGGAAGAGAGCGGTTCCTCTGAACCCAGCTATCTGACAACGTTGACCTGCTCTTCAGGACGCTATCAGATGCGCGGTATGGGAGCAGAAGAGTTTCCAGAATTGCCGATCGTGGAAGATGGAGATGTGGTCACGCTCCCCGTTGAAGCCCTGTTGGATGGGTTACGCAATTCCTTGTTTGCCGCCAGTGGCGATGAAACCAAGCAAGTGCTCACGGGGGTGCATCTGGCTATGGATACCGAAGGGCTGGAGTTCGCGGCAACCGATGGTCATCGCCTCGCCGTCGTGCAGACGGCGAGGGCTGACGACGCTGAAACGCCTGCCAAAGCCGCTAGTAAAAAGCCAGAAACGGTCAACGACAAGGATTTAGATGTCACGATTCCGGCAAAGGCATTGCAGGAGCTAACCAAAATGCTGGAGCGGCAGACGGGCAGCTCGGTGACGGTGACGTGCGATCGCAGCCAGATGGTGTTTGAATGGACCGATCAACGCCTCACCAGCCGCCTACTGGAAGGGCAATATCCCAACTATCGCCAACTCATTCCCCGCCAGTTTAATTACCAGACCACGGTTGAACGCCGCCTCTTTTTAAGTGCGTTGGAACGGATTGCCGTCTTAGCAGACCAGAAAAATAACATCGTGAAAGTGAGCCTGAGTAGTGGCAAACAGGAGCTTTCCCTATCCGTCGATGCCCCCGATGTTGGCAGCGGCGAAGAAACGATTCCAGCTCAAATTTCCGGCGAAGACTTAGTGATTGCCTTCAACGTCAAGTACCTTCTAGAGGGCTTAAAAGTTCTGAGCACGGCTGACGTTCAACTCCAGTTCAACACCCCTACCAGTCCCGCTATCCTGACCCCCTTGGGGGAACTGAAGATGACGTATCTAGTCATGCCTGTGCAAGTGCGTAGTTAAAAAACAACAGTGTCAACAACGCTCCGCAACATTTTGACAGACTGGGATTGAGATGAACTGACTACCTGAGTGTTAGTTCTTGAGGTTGAAAGATTGCTTGTAGGATAGGTCCACATGCATACATACGTCCCTTTTCTTTTTGAGTAACTTCGTATACTAAGTCCCGGTTTATTAACTCACTTAGAACTGCTTGAGCAGTTTTATGAGAGATTCGTGCTCTCTCACAAATTTGTTTAACGGAAAGAACAGGTTCTTCAAAAAAGACATTCAGCACTTCTCCACATGAAGCACGTCTTCTGATATCAGGAAATTTGAGAATGTAAATGTCGTTGTAGGTTAATGACTGTGCGAGTGAATCGAAGCGTGTCTTCACAGGCTTGAGCAGTAGCAAAAGCAAAGTAAGTGATCCATCCTTCCCAATCGTTCTCATCACGAACTGTTTGTAAACAGGCACAATAGTCATTTTTGGTTTGCTCGAAGAAAACACTGGGGTAGATAAGAGGTGCACTCAATAATCCCAGCTTAATCATGTGCAAGACAATTAGGAGCCGTCCTACACGCCCATTGCCGTCTGAAAAAGGGTGAATTGTTTCAAACTGATGGTGGACAAGTGCACACTGAACCACTTTGGCTTCTACATTGTCCTGGGTTAGATATTTTTGCAAACCCTCCATCAGTTCTTCCACACGTTCAGGTGGGCAAGGGACAAAGATAGCGTTCTCGATCTTGTCGTCAAACCGTTTTCCAATTGCATTTTGCCGTGTTTTAAGACATCCAGCGTTTTTTCTCCTCGTACATTATTAAGGAGAATTTTGTGTAGGGTACAGATAAAATTGGTGGTAATATCACGTTCTGAGAGTTGCTGAAAGCCCCATTCAAGAGCTTTTCCATAGTTGTCTACCTCGCGTACCGCCATCCGCTCAGTATGGTGGGATGCTTGAAAGCGAACCAATTCGTCTGGTGAGGCGATCGTCCCCTCAATCGTTGAGCTGGCAATTGCCTCTTTCTGGAGAGAGCTGTAGATTAGCAGACTGGCATTGGGAAGTAAATCACGGCAGGTTTCTACCCGTCCTAAAAGGTAATTTGCTTCATCAATCCGTCTCAAGGTCGTAGGCGATAGTTTCAGCCTTGGCGGTAGATGGTTGGGAATATAGGTTTTGTAGCTGTTGAGAGACAGAATGTAAGTGCCTGACCTCATGCTATTGGGAGTTTTGCCCCTTTTTTCCCAATAGCCTACTTGGTTTGGGAGAAAGTATCAATAGGTTGCTCTGGGTGTATTCTTTTCCGGCGTTGCTGATTCTGGGTATGAAAAAGCTGCTGTATGCTCGAAACTTCGTTGCGATTCATACTGCTTTTCAGCAACGCCTCTTTTCCTGACTGCCACGAGGAATGTTTGCCTTCACTAAGGTTTTGAGCTTACACCCGTTAGAACGCCTACGATAGAATACTTTAAGCGGTGGAGGTTGTAGGGGCATAATAATCGCCATGATTCAGACGCTTAAAAAACCAAGAGCATCAGAAGACAAGTTAGCTGTCTACTACGATCGCACTTGGGAGCAGTTCAAACATATTCAGAAAGGCTTAGAAGGATCTCCTGGTGTGCGATTGACCTTTTATGGGGGAGTGGTTGAAGTATTCATGCCAGGGCAGCCGCACGAAATTTTTAAGAAAGTTATTGCCTCTCTGCTTGAAGCGTTCTTTTTACACTGGAGAATCAGGGTAGTTCCGACCGGATCTGTCACCCAGGAACAAGAAGGGGTAGCCTCTGCCCAAGCAGACGAATCCTACTGCTTTGGGGACGCCAAACCCGTACCAGATTTATCTATCGAGGTGATATTTACCAGCGGCTCTGCCACTAAGTTGAAACGGTATCAGGCATTAGGTGTACCTGAAGTTTGGTTTTGGGAGGATGGGCTTTTTACCCTGCATCGTCTGGGTGAGAACGGATATACCAGAATCTACAAAAGTCAAATTCCTGAATTAACAGAATTAGATTTTGACTTACTGACGCAGTACGTTTTAGCAGGCGAAACAGACTGGCTGGAAGCTGTTCTGACGTTCAAAGAAGCAATTTCACGTTGAACTGAGGATGCGCCTATGACACAGGCAATTAGAAAACTGAGCTTTGAGGAATACGCCAGTCTGGACGCTGAAACCTGGGGGGAGCGTGGTTTACCAGAAGGACGGTGTGAGTATGTTGATGAGTGGGAGTTGAATGAATTGCCGTCTGAATCAGAGCTAAATGACTTTTTAGCCCGTTACTTGTTGTTTGTGCTTGCCAGTAGTGGGGTCGTTCCGCTTAGACTGATTGCGATTCACACCTGCGAGATTGAGGTTTTTGGTAAGCCAAAAACACGCTTTCCTGATTTAGTCATCTTGCAGGAAGAACATCTGGAACTGGCGAAAAAGCGGCTGTTCATTCGACTGACAATGCCTGCACCGAGGCTGGTTGTAGAAGTGGTGAGTCCTGGAGATGACAATTACCAGCGGGACTATGAAGCAAAGCGCGAACAGTACCAGCAGCGCGGCATTCCTGAGTATTGGTTGCTGAATCCTGAGACTGCAGCGATCGCGGTGTTAGAACTTAAGGATGGTCAGTATGTTGAGTTTGGCGAGTTTCAGGGAGCTGCTCTGATTCAATCCCCCAAAATTTCAAAACGCTCCCATTCACCGCCGAACAAGTTTTTGCAGCAGGAAGATTAATCAATGGCTAATGCTTTGTACTATTGCTTAACTAGCAACAAAAAAGTTAGCGTTTAATTCTTACGGGTTTGAATTCAAAATCTCCTCCAGCCATTCTCGCTTCACCTGATGACCGCGTTCCATTTTGTATACCTCAGAGCGTGCATAAGCTAACTGAGATCTTGCACCAGTCTCAACAAGGGGTTGCCAAAGGAACCAAAATCTGAAAAAAAGGGCATAATAAAAACTCAGAAGACGGTTATGGAAACCATCGTTCAACACGCCCCAGGGCTAGTGTATAGCCTCTTATCCCTGATGCCCAGTGTGTATCAAAAGCCAGTCTCAAAGCCCTATTGGGACTGTTTTTGGAGGCTCAGGGTCATGCCTTACCAGAACACACCCACCTCAAGTCACCCAGTTCGTTAAGTCGAATTCTCAACCACTATCGCTGGTCAACT
>JAAUSG010000065.1 GCA_012034055.1 Leptolyngbyaceae cyanobacterium RU_5_1
GAGAGCGCAGAGCGCACGCTTCGCGAACGATGCAGAGTCTCCAAATTCTTAACCGAGAAGTATTGGGTCAAATGGTATTAGGCAACCCACGCACACTGTCAGGGAAGGTAACCCCAATGAAGTCGAGCGACCGACTCCATTGAGATATACCGTTGCCGGATTCTTTATACATTGGTAGATAAATACCATTCAGTTAGCGTATCTACCGTTCCCTGATGATAGCTAACTGAATGAACACCCACGAACTCCTACCTTATGTCTACAGGTAGATGCTAAATCAATTTCCCCAGTAGATTAATCATAAAAGCAGATTGTGACAATCGTGTGACTACTCGCTACGTGATTTTACGACCAGAGCGCTGCAACCCCCTCCCATCAACTCATCCAGCAAAGAATACATCCCAATTAACGCACGTTTGACTTCAGCTCTTAACCCCAATAAAGCTTTTTCTTCATCTACTTCTTAAATTTTTTATCAGTCCTTTACCAATGTGGGTTGAAAGCTCAGTATGATTGACGATGTCTGATTAGATAGCTATGTTAACTGTATAGATCGCTTCAAAGGTGCTAGAGGGCGATCGAAGTGTCGATTGGTATGTACAGAATCAATAACTCCTACCGATAAGTCTGTAATATCATTAGCAATCCATTGCTCCTGACGCACACAACCATTCAATTTAATTCAACCTTGTCCACGTCCAGACCTGGAGTTTTTCTGAAGGGAAAGTACAGATTCTGAGCTGGATGAGGTTTAGAACGCTCTACAGCCCGTTTGAATCAAAACTGAGCCTTCTTTCTTACCCTCTCCGCAGCAGGAAGGGGGTAGGACTGGGTCGTGAGCTTTCGACCCATCAGTTAACTTCGGCATGAGACTTCCGGTAGTCAGCCGAACTGCACTAGCCGAACGAGGTCACCAACCGTGCTCAGCCGAACGGGAGGAATTCTTCAGGGAAGATGAGGTCATCACACGTTTCTACCCGGGTTCAACGTTTAGTAGAAAAGAGCTGAATGAGTCCTGCTATGAATACCTATGAAACCTCTCAAAAACTTCACCCAATTAGTTTGTTGACCCAAGCGACTAACTGCTTAACGAGTGGTTGTTTACAAGTATCCAACAAATCAACCTCCTGGTTATTCTATTTAGATCATGGCAAATTGAGTTTTGTAACCCATTCTGACAAGGCACTTGAACGCCTCGATCGCCATTTATATCAACTCAGTCAGCACGTCCCCATCCTGGTTCCTGCAGTTCGTGTTCAGGTGCGTCTGCTATTTCGATCATCCGTAGAGAGTTGCCCAACTATTAGCCCTGATTATCGGGCGATTCACTGGCTGGTTGAACAGCAATACCTGGACTTGAAACAGGTAACGACGCTCATTGAAGGACTCGCAAAAGAAGCACTTGAATCGTTTCTTTTGCTCACAGAATGTAGTTATCAACTGATTGATCAAGAAATACTGGGTGATTACCCCAAGTTTTGTCAACTCGATTTGCACTCACTTGTAATACAGTGTCAACATAAATTGCAGCCAAGGCAGACAATCGCAACATTGCCACCTTCTTTATCTCTGCAAGGTAATGCAGTTGAGCAAAAAATGATGGACGGTTCTCCACCGCAACTCCTCGACACGAATTACTTCGACCTGTCCATGGAAGCAATAGTTCAGGACTCTCTAAAAGCGATTACACGATCGCTTGTATTGATGATAGTCAAACTGTTTTACAAACTATCAAAGTATTTCTAAATGATGCCGGTTTTAGAGTCGTTATGATTGATAACCCGATCAAGGCATTAATGCAAGTTATGCGTAGCAAACCAGATATCATTTTGCTGGATGTAGGAATGCCGGGTGTAGATGGCTATGAACTATGTTCCTTATTACGCAAACATGCAAATTTCAAGCATACCCCCATCATTATGGTGACCGGTCATACAGGCTTTGTCGATCGCGCAAAAGCCAAGTTTGTTGGTGCATCAGGCTATTTGACTAAACCATTTACACAGTCAGAACTATTGAAAGCAGTGTTTAAACACCTTTCATGATTAAATTTGAATTTTTGTCCTGCCAGGTTCAGAGACTGTTTGTAAATGATTTGAGGAGGTTGAAATATTCATCCTTAACGAGGGAACTGAGCCAGAAGCCTGAAATTCCCTGGTTGCCTGACAACTCTGGGTAGGTTGGGTTGTAGCAATAGCGGAAACCCAATCCTTAAGTTTATTTCGTCAGGTTTCGCAAGATTCAATCCAACCTACATATGGCAAGGTGTTTTTTACCTATTAACCCGGCAGTGTTTGTTCCTGCATATTTTAAAAGTCCATCGTGATTGCGTAGGGTGTGTTAGGCAACGCCGTAACGCACCAATTATCCATGCTGTGGTGCGTTACGCTATCGCTAACAGCACCCTACGTAATGCCAGGTCTTTTGTTGACAGGTTAATAGCATGAAGGTTCTACAAATTAAAGGAGAAAATGATGGCTGCTGAAATAAATTTGAAATAGAATGGAAACATCTCTGGAATTGCTCCCTCTACCACTCCAATGAAGGAGCTAAATCACCCCCAGCTCGGAGTCTGTAGCTTTCCCTTAAGAAAACCTCCAGGTCTGGACATAGACAAGGTTTAGATGAAACTTCAGTACTTCCAATTTTTGATTGATTGCGACGAGTGAACGTGAAGGAAAGAGAGTTGATTAACAACTGGATGATTGAGTTTTTGATATCCAGAACCCTTCCCAAAATGGCTCGATTAGTGGTGCTTTTTGCGTCCAGAACGGATTATCTACCAACGATTTAGGGTGTGCTACCTAGAGTTCTTTAGGAAAAGTTTGGTCTGAGTTCTGGACATTCTGATTGCTGACTTCAGGCAATGTGTGTGCCGATCAGTTACGGAACAAATGAAGCTTCTGCACGGATTGATGTGTCTATGGAAATTCTGGAATCCTACAGCTTTCAGTTTCAAGCGCGAGGAGAATTACCTCAGAAACTGCTCCAAGCATCACAAGAGATGCTTACCGGGTCTTGGCTCTTCAAGTTTTTTGATTCTTCTGAAACTGTTGCAGCAAATTCCTGGTATCTTACCCTGTCACAAGGACAGATTGTATTTTCAGGAGACCAGCAATTCTCCTGGCAAATTTTTCTCAAAACTCTCCAACGGTATGTGCCACGCTTACGGAGTGAGGATGTAATACAGGACATTCGCCTGGTAGAGCAACAATTCCTCCAAAAGCAACAACCCCTCGATCGCTGGATGAATGGCTGGATGAATTGACAGTCTCAGCATTTGATTAACCAACAGGAAGCAGAAAAAGCATTACGCCTGAAAATCTTGTCAGATTTCGACACGTATTTATTCAAGTACCCGGGACAGGCTGAGTTTTTACCCTCTCCTCAACCCATGATTCAACCTCCAGGGGTGAAGTTGGGCTTTGAACTCAAGGATCTGCTGATTCAAACAAAGGAACGGCAGGCTTGGTGGCAGCGATTACACGCTCAAATTCCCTCAATGGAAAGTGTTCCTGTTCTGAATACCGAGGCGCTGAAATTCTCGAATTTAAGAGCAGAGCAGAAACAACGGTTGCAAGCAATGATGTCGGGTAGCAAAACTTTAAACGAAATTGCATCTGCTTTAGCGCAAGATTCTTTGGAGATTGCTAAGATCTTTGCCAAACTGATTAATGAACAGTTGGTTACTCTAGCACCACCGATCGCCAAGGCTACTTCTGAAATCGTTGTTGTTGATGATTCACCATTACTGCTAAAACAGTTTGAGAACTTAGTTGCAAACTGGGGGTATCAAGTGCAGCTCTTTCACGATCCCTCACTTGCCCTACACACCGTGACCCATTCCAATCCGGCTGTCATTTTTCTGGATATCAATATGCCAGATATCACGGGCTTCGATTTGGTCAAGCAAATTCGTCGTCAATCTCACCTGACTTCAGTTCCGATCATTATGTTAACGGCTGAAAAAACGCTTACTAATAACTGGCGGGCACGTTGGAGCGGGTGTCGGTTCTTAAGCAAGCCGCTCACTCCAGATGAGGTACCAGCATTTCAAATGGAACTGCGGATGTTGTTGGCAGGCTTGATCCCGCTTGAACCCCAAAGTCAGGTTAACCATCGCCCGGGCTGTCAGTCTGAAAGCCGGTAACGGCTTAAGAATTATTCGATTAGGAGAGAACGCATGAGATTTTTGATCGTTGATGATAGTGCTGTAGATCGGCATTTCCTGGCATCACTATTAGAAGAAATGGGACATCAGGTTGAGATGTGTGAGAGCACCATCGGGGTGCTTGAAAAACTCACAATTGGTAAATATACAGCGCTGTTTTTGGATATTGTGATGCCTGACAAAGACGGCTACAAATTCCTGCGCGAGTTGCGCTTAAATGAGCCAACTGTTAATCAACATGTGATTTTATACTCAATAAAGTCAACAGCGATAGAAATTAATTATGGACTTAAGCGTGCAGGTGCAAGCGACTACCTGACGAAGCCCACAACACGCGAACAACTGGAACAGTTAATCGGCAGAATCTTAATCAATGGGCATGCTCACCAATATGGAAACCTCAATTAATCGTGAGAGTCATTCAATCTCGCCGTTGCAGTCGTTTCAGGGGCGCTACGTTTTGACTCAAGTCAAATCTCAACAGCTCATTTTTCCATCCCAGTGGGTTGCTGAAGTGATTCTGGTTGAGCGGACTCAAATTCTATTTCTTCCCTTCTATCACCCAATGGTGCTGGGAGTGATTCATCACCAGGGCGCGATCGTTCCTTTGATTTCTGCTCATCTGTTGCTATCTGCAAAGTTGGGACAAGATATACGGTTCACGGCTGTGAAAGAGATGCTAACCATTGTTCGGTTCAGTGAAGCGACTCACCGGCTTACGGGTGTTGGCATTGTGGTTGAGCACGTTGTGGGAAGTTTGACTGAAGACCAGGTCACTGATCAGCACCGGCTGCAACTGTCGGATATTCCCGAAGAGATTTGGCAACCCTATTGAAACCCTATTCATTTATTCATTCAACTGCAAGATGGCTATGGCAAAATCTGTTTCCACATTATCTCGTCGTTCGGTTCCTCGCGAAGTCAACGATCGCGCACCTGCAAAATCAAAATCGGATCACCTGCCGCGCTGGGGGCGGCTCGGCTTGCGGCTCAAGGCGATGATTGTGGCGATCGCCATGAGTACATTACCGGTTCTGGCGATTGGTACCGCCGCGTATTTGGAGCTCAGTTATTTAAGCGAACTGGAAATTAAAGAACTGGAACACATCAGTGCAGCGAATCTGCAAACTCAGCTCAATCAACTGATGGCAGAGCGGTATGGTGATATCCAGATCATGGCGGAGCTGGATATTTTAACCAATTCTAAAGAGCGACAGAACGCATCACCAGCGGCGATTGCTACCGTTCTGAATCGATTTCAAAAAGCGTATCCGCTTTATGACAGTATTGCGGTTTTTGACCTGAACGGGGATGTGATCGCGCAAACGAAGGGCAAACCGATTGGAAATCACCGCGATCGACCGTATATTCAAGAGGCGTTACGCACGAAAGGTGCAGTGATCGGTCAGCCCTCTATCTCATCTAGCTCAGGCAGCTTTACGGTGAAAGCCGCTGCCGCCATTAAGGATCGGGAAACTGGCAACGTGATCGGCACGATCCGCGCCAGTGTGCCAGTGGAGCGGTTGATCAGTTTGGTTCGCATCTTAGACGAGCACGATCACGACGAGGAGGAGTGGAATAGCTCCCACTACCTGATCAATGCCAATGGCGAAATCTTTTACGGTCCTGAAGGGGAATATGTCAACAAGGCAAACGGCAAGGACTCGAAGGACAGCCCGGCTGCAGCAGAGCAATATAGCGCTAAACCGATAGAAGCTATCTTCCCAGAGGTCGCATCCTTGAGAGCCACTCAGGAACCGGGTAGCCAGATTGTGCGTAACCAGGCAACCAAAGTCGAACAACTCGTCACTTACGTGCCACCGATTACCTCGGAAGGATTGGACAAACTGAAGTGGAAACCACCCAACCTGAATTGGAGTGTTGTTCTGGCCAGAGATACCTCGGTCGCGTTTGCAGAGCGCAACCAACTGTTGTTCACTCTGGTCACGGGAGGTGGCGTGACGATGTTGCTGGCCGCCGCGATCGCGATTTACCTTGCTAACCGGGCCGTCCGTCCGATTCTGGCGTCTGCTCAAACCGTTGAAAAAATTGGTCAGGGTGAGCTGGGGATGCGCGTGTCGGTGCAGGGAACCGATGAACTGGCCACCCTGGGCACTAACATCAACCACATGGCCGATCAAATTCAGAGTTTGTTGCATACCTTGAGGCAGAACGCCATTCAAACGAAGCAGCAGACGGATGTACTGTTCAACCTGTCTCAAAATGAAGCCTTAATTCAGGGGAATGCGAAAGCGGCAGCCCTTTGCTTTACAGAGGCGATCGCCCAGACGCTAAACCTGGAACGAGTCGGCATCTGGTTGTTTAACAACGAGCGCACCCGGCTCACCTGTTTTGATCAGTATGATGGCAATTTATTCCAGCATTCCAGTGACGACGTGCTCTGGAGTCAGGACTTGCCAGATTTTTTCCAGGCTCTGGAGTCAACTCCCGTAATTGCGGTAGAGCGGGCCAACGCCGATCTGCGGACTCAATCCCTGGTGCAGACTGAGCAGGTATTATCCGATACAGCCGCCCTGTTGTGTTTGTCGATCCGGATTTCATCTCAACTGGTGGGGGTTATCTGGTGTGAACACACTGACCCCTCCCGTGTCTGGCAGGCAGATGAACAATCCTTTGTGTCTGCGATCGCAAGTTTGACCGCGATCGTGCTGGAAAGCGATTCGGTGCAACAAGAAGTGGGACAGTTCCTGGAGGTTGTGTCTGAAGCGGAGGAGGGAAATCTTGCGATTCAAGCCCAGGTGGGCAATCGGATGGTCAGTTTGGCGGCAGATACCTTCAACCGGTTGCTGGAACGACTGGCTCAGGTTCTGCATCAGGTTGTGGATGCGGCTCATCAGGTGGCTGAAAAAACCAACCAGCAAAAGGCACTGGTGCAAACGGTGGCCACTAACGCCCAACAGCAAGCCCAGTCGGTGGCTCAGGTGTTGCAGTTAACGGAGCGGGTTGAGCAGGCAGCTCAGGAATCGGCTCAGGATGTGCAAGCCTCGAGTACATCGCTGCAGTTAACGTCTAAGGCGGTCACTGACGGGCAAGTGGCGATTGATGCCCTGAATCAGGAAATTGCGACGCTCCAGGAAGGCACTGATCGCATGATGCAGCGGATGAAAACCCTGGGTGAATTTGTCGGCTTGGCCGATCAGTTTGTCCAAGACCAGAGCCAAATTGCCTTCGTGACTCAAACCCTGGCGATGAATGCATCCCTGGTGGCCGCGAGAGCCTCTGAACAACAAGACCCCCGGCAGTTCATTGTGGTTGCGCGGGAATTTGACTCGATCGCGGATCAAGTCAGTAAGCTAGCCCAACAAACGAGCGAAGGACTGGTGGCGATCGAGCAGCGGAGTACCCAAATTCACCAGGTTGTGGCCGCCGTTGATGCAGATGTACAGGGCTTCGGAGAACTCGTACAGCATGTGATGCACGGGGTTGAGCAATCGAATCAGGTGTTTAACCAGGTGCAAACGGTGATGAAAACTGCTGTGCAGGTGGGTGGAACTGTGGCAGACTCCAGTCAAAACATCGTCACAGCGGCTCAATCCACGGCTGCAGCCATGCGAGATATTGCTGAACTTGCCAACCGAACCACGCATCTAACCCAGCAAACGAAGTCTCAATTTGAGCAGGTGGATGAGTTGTCAAATCAATTGCTGCAAAGCGTTCAGTTCTTCCGGTTACCCGCCGCACCCGAAAAGGGCAGTTCTGATCATCCCAACGGTGCGAGTCGTTCCCAGCCCGTTGCCTTAACCACTGTTGTTGATGACGTTCTTTCCAAACCACGTTCAGCTCGGAATCTGTAGCTTTCCCTTCAGAAAAACTCCAGGTCTGGACATGGACAAGGTTTAAGCAGGGCACCCAAATTCGGTAGTCCGTTAACTAATCTATCGTTGCTGTTCGCAGGAAACCTCTATGACCTCTTTGCATCCCAAGTCGATCGCGCTGACTCAGTCCGACCCGACTCTCATCCCTGCTCCACTCAATCCAAATTCAGCACCAGCGGGGAGTAGTCTGCGGCGCAAAATTAGCCTCCGCCTGCTGGTGACCGTGTCCTTTGTGGTGCCGATCATCGCGGCGGTTGGACTGACGAGTTGGTTCTCTATCCGCAATGGGCAAAAAGCGGTGAATGACCTGTCAGAAAAGTTGCAACGAGAAGCCAGTAGTCGAGTCTCCACCCATCTGGATGCTTACTTGAACCTGCCCCATCAAATCAATCAAATCAACCTGGATGCGGTCGAATTGGACCTATTAGACCTGCAAAACTTCAATACGATGGGACGCTATTTTTGGCGGCAAATGCAGGTGCTCAATATTGGCTACATTAGCTACGCCAATCCAAAAGGAGAATTTATTGGCGTTGAGCGTTTGAACAATGAGGCGTTGGTGAGCAATGAAGTGTCCCCTGCAACCCAAAATCGGCTGTTTGTCTATCAAACGGACAAGCAGGGCAAGCGAACCAAGCTGGAGGCCAAAAAAGACTACGATCCCAGAGTAGAAGCCTGGTATGCTGATCCGGTCAAAGCCGGTAAACCGCTCTGGAGCAAGGTTTACCAGTGGGAAGATAAGCCAGAGGTATTGTCGATCTCATCCAGCTATCCGGTGTATGACGATCGCAAAACACTAATCGGTGTCCTCTCAATTGACCTGATCCTGTCCCAAATCAATCAATTTCTGAATCAGTTCAATGTCAGCCCGTCGGCCAGGGTGTTTATTGTTGAAAAAAATGGGTCGATTGTCGCCAACTCTGGGAAATCTCAGCCCTATCGCGTGGTTGATGGCAAACCGCAACGCTTAATGGCTAGCGACAGTGATGATGAATTAATCCGGGCGACGGGTCAGCATCTCAAGGACACCCTCGGAGACGTTCAGAAAATCCAGGCTCCCCAACTGGTGAATTTCAGCTTTAAGGGTGAACAACGCTTTGTGCAAATCACGCCCTGGAAGGACAAATGGGGATTGGACTGGCGAATTGTGGTGGTCACTTCCGAATCCGATTTTATGGCCCAGATTAACGCCAACACGCGCAACACGATCGCGCTGTCTGGCGTCGCCCTGCTGATTGCAACCCTGCTCGGAATCTTGATTTCGCGCTGGATTACGCAACCCGTGATTCGGCTGAGTCGAGCTTCTGAAGCGATCGCGAACGGGGATTTGGGGCAAACCGTAGCGGTCAATGAAATTGGTGAATTGGGTATACTGGCACAATCCTTCAATCAGATGGCACACCAGTTACAGGTGTCCTTCACCGCCCTGGCAGTTGCCAATCAGGGACTGGAACAACGGGTTGCCGAACGAACTGCCCTGCTGCAAGAGGAAAGTCAGATTCTGCAGCAGGACGTTAACTCCTTACTGGAGGTGGTGGCGGCGGTCGAGGAAGGCGATTTAACCATTACGGCCGAAGTTAGTCCACATGTGACCGGGTTAGTGGCAGATACCTTCAATCGCTTGATTGGACGGTTGGGAGAGATGATGGCGATCGTGTTCACAACTGCACGTCAGGTCTCTAAAGGAACAGAAACGTTAAAACAATTGTCAGGGAAGGTCGCCGCAGATGCCCAGCAGCAAACTCAAGCGCTGGCCCAGGTGCAACGCTTGATCGAAAATGTGGATGCCGTGTCCCAGGAGGCAGCGTTACAGTCCGTTGCGGCAGATACAGCCGTGCAGCAAACGAAATCGGCGATCGCCCAGGGACAACAGGAAATTCTGACCATGACGCAGGGGATTGAATTACTCCAACGGGATACGGAGCACATCGTCAAACGCGCCCAAACCCTGGCAAACTATGTCGATTCAGCCGCTCAGTTCGCCAAAGATCAAAAGCGAATCGCGGCAATGACCCGGATTCTGGCGGTGAATGCATCGATGTTGTCAAACCGGGCATCGGCCCAACAAGATCCGGAGCAAATGGCCGTGATTACGCGCGAATTTGAGACCATCTCCCTGCAAGTCAATCAGCTAGCCAGCCAAACCAACCAGAGCTTGATTCTGTTGCAACAGCGGACGGACCAAATTCAAACGGTAGTGTCCGGATTGAACGATGATGTTGAAGAAATTAGTCAACAGGTGGGTCATTTCACAACTGGGGTTGAACAATCCCAACAAGCATTTGACACCATTCAAGCCGTCAGTGAGCAGGTTGCTCAGATTGGGCAACGAGTCACTCAAACGAGTCAAGCGATCGTAGATGCGGCTCAAACAACCCTGCAGTCCGTCCGTCAAGTTTCCGCGATCGCGGCAGAATCCAGCGATCGCGCCAACATCACCCAAACCCAGGCTGAGCAAATGGAAGAGTTAGCCCAGACATTGCTACAAACCGTAGAATTTTTCCGACTCCCCGCCAAACTCCCTCTCACCTCAAATGCAGTAGAAGAAAATCGCAATCTTCTGTAGGGACGGGTTTTGCCAATCCCCTTTGATTGAAGCGTTCAATCATCTGCTAAACCCGCCCCAACGCCGACTGACCAACTCACATTGCCGATTCCGTTTTATGCGATTATGCCCATTTCAGATGTAGATCCTCGCCATGCAATCGATGTGGATGCTCAACTCCAGGAAGAGCTGCGCAGCCTGTTCATTGTCGATACGCAATACTACCTGCAACGATACAACCACATTGTCCAGTCTCTGCAAGGACAATCCTGGCAATCCGATATCCAGGAACTTTACCGGTGTATTCACACGATTAAAGGTGAGGCAGTCACCGTCAGTGCAGAAGGGGTGCTGCGGGTTGCCACCGCCTTAGAGAATGTGCTGTCTGATTTACGCTATCTAGAGTTAGCTCCCCCTCTCCAGGATGGGCATCTCGGACAGGCTTTGCTAGAAGCGGGAGAACTGCTGACGGCTACGGTTGATCTTCAGCAACCAGGGGAAACTGACCCCATCCTCCACTACCTGCAGACGCTGCATGCGGAGATTCGGGACCGTTACTTGCCCCAATGGGATGAAACCAGACAACTGCATCAAGACTTTGCTGAGCAAGGCTTTGACCTGGTTGTGCTGGATTTAGAAGTGGCGCTGGAACGCTTACCTGACCAGGGAATCGTTCCTGACTCAACCTTGCAAACGGCACAACAGGTGTTAATGCACCTGCAACAAATTGGCCAGGAACTACAGTTTGCTTCAGGTTGGACAGACCTATTGCAGCGATCGCAGGCCTTGTTTGACCATCCAGAAATAGCGATTTGGCGATCGCACTGGTTGCATCTCTTCCAGGCATTCAAAGCCTGTGCCAGGCAAAGCGGGAACCCGATTCCATTCGAGTTTGCCAGCTTTGAGGTTGCTCAGCTAGCCGATCAGCAGGCTGTAACGCTGCCATCATTCTCACTCCCCCTACCCGGAGATCTCCCGCCACTCGACGCTGATATTGCTGATATTGCTGATATTGCCGCGATCGCGGATCCCTTCCCGCTTGCATCAGGACATCCCAACCCTGTTCCAGACGACTACAGTCAAACCGCTACACTGACTGATGTTGGAGCATTCCTGGATGATTTGAGTCTGCTTGCAGATGACCCCGTTCCACCCATCAATTCCTTAACAAACTCACTCCCACCGGGCGACTTTGCAGACCTGCCTGATCTTGGGAATTTCCTGGGTGACTACACCCCGCTAGCACCCCCTCCGCTAGAACCCGTGATTGAATTCGAGACGGGTGAGACAGATTTAGATCAATCGCTTGAAGTGGACTGGCTTCCCGACCTGGATCAAGTCAAATCCTGGCTAGATCAGACCGACCAGGGCAATTTTTTTGCTGAGTCCCTTCCATCCATTCGGGAGCACGATCAGGAAACCAATTTTGCCATTGATTCGCAACCGGGACTGCAACCGACTGCTGTCCCGATTGAAAGACCTGTGCTCAGGGAAACACCTCAACCGAAGCCAGGGCAATTCACCGATAAGCCCAAGAAGGTGCAGGTTCCGGTTCCCCTGGAGAAGCTGGATCAATCGGCCCAACACCTGGTGGAAACCCTACTCTCCTTGCGAACCACCCGAGGCGTTTATCAAACGCTGCAAACTCAGATCACGCAACTTGTCGCTCTCGCTCAAGAAAGTGCCCAGTACATTACCCACCTGCGGCAGATTCAAGACGACTATGCCCTCTTAAACCAACTGCAAAATAGCACCCCGACGGCTCAAGGCCCAACTCCTGAACGCTATCGGCAGGGATATACGGTTATCAACCGTTTACTAGAAACAAGCCTGCGGTTATCTGAAATTGGAGCAGAAACGGGAAAAACGTCACAGCAAATTACCGATTACTTGAGAGACGTCGATCGCAACGTCTTAAAGTTGCAAACCACGATTGAAGATAGTCGGCTGGTGCCGTTTCAAAATCTTGGCTTTCGCGCCAAAGCCATTCTGCGCGACCTGACAACGCGCTACAGCAAGCCTGCTCGACTGGTGGTTCGAGGAGAACAAACGGAACTTGATGTAGGCACCGCCAGAGCGTTGGAGCCAGCGATCCTGCACTTAATTCGCAATGCCTATGATCATGGACTGGAACCGGTTGAGCAACGCATCGCGCAAGGTAAATCTAAACAAGGGACGATTACACTGTCCCTGCAGCGGCGCGGCAACCTGTTTCAACTTGAGCTACGCGATGATGGTCGCGGGCTTGATGCCCAGTCTATTCAGTCCAGGGCAAAAGCGTTGGGATTACCGTTAACCAGCACCCAAACAGCGGCTGAACTGCTGGCTGTGATTTGTCAACCAGGCTTCAGTTCGCAAAGTCAGGTGACTGAGGTCTCCGGGCGCGGTATAGGCATGGATGTTGTGGCAGCCCAGATGGCTCGACTGGGAGGACGGCTCAGTCTTGAGACGACAGCGGGACGTGAAACGGTATTCCATCTGCAAATTCCAGTGCCGCGTCTGTTAGTTCCCTGTGTGCTACTGCAAACGGGAAATAGTGTCCTTGCCATTCCAGAAGACGACATCCGAACCGTCATGCTGTTCAAGAACCTGAGTGCTTCACCTGCTGAAGATTCCACGAACTCCTACGCCTGGATGGTTCAGGATGAAACGGGCGCAACACCTGTTTTTGACTTGCTCAACTACTGGCAACCCCGGGCGGGCGATCGCCCTCTGGCTGACACAGCCGTTTGTCTCTCGATTCGTGCCGAGGACGCCCAGGAAGACATTTGGTTCTTAGCGGATGAACTGTTAGAACAATCCGAGCTAATTATCAACCCGTTGCCAACCCCGTTGATCGCGCCGGATGGACTAATCGGCGTCAGCTTACAGGCAAATGGTTCCCTGATACCGGTTCTAGAGGCGCGTCGATTGGCAGAACGGTTGTTAGCCTCGCCGCTGCAAGGGTTTGAAACAGCGCCTGTGGGGCCATCGGTGCCCGACAGTTGGGAAGAAGAGTTCACTCAATCCATCCTCGTTGTGGATGATGCGGCATTAATGCGACGGCGACTAGAAGCGAGTTTGAATGCTTATGGACATCCGACGCATTGTTGTGCAGATGGGCTGGAAGCGTGGAATTGGTTGCAAACCCATGCCTATCCCAGCTTGATGATTACAGATATTGAAATGCCCAATATGGATGGTTTTACCTTAATCGATCGCTGCCGACAAGCCGGAATTACCATTCCGATTCTGGTGGTTTCTTCGCGGCTATCCGAGGACTGGTTTGGTGAGGCAAAGCGGTTAGGGGCAACCGATTACTTAACCAAAGGATTCTCGACAGTCGAGTTAATCAAAAAAGTGAGTGCTCTTTTACAGGACTTACGCAAATGACCCGGTTTATCCCATCAGAATGACGCGATCGAGAACGTGAATGACGCCGTTGTCTGCTTCAATATCGGCTGCCAACACCGTTGCATTTTTGACTTCAAACCCATCCGAGGTGTGAATCCGAATCGGCGATCCTTCGATAGACATCACCGAATCAACCTGTTCCAGATCCGCTTTCATCCACTTACCAGAAACAACGTGAAACGTCAGAATTCGGGTGAGTTGAGGAATGTTTTGCACCAGTGTTTGAATCGTCCCAGGAGGAAGTTGAGCAAACGCATCATCATTCGGTGCAAACACCGTAAATGGCCCTGGGCCTTTCAGCGTCTCAACTAAATCAGCAGCCTGAACAGCCGTCACCAGTGTTCTGAAACCCTTCGCATTGACTGCAATCTCAACAATGTCAGCCATTTGATTTACCTCTTAGTGGGGGTAGAGAAGTTTTTGGTTGTTGGTTGGTTTGACTAAAACCTCGGAGGTTTAAGTCACTATCATTCGTCACAACGCTTAATCGTGGTCAAACCTCCGAGGCTGGTTGACTGACAAATCTTTTTTGTAGGTTGTAGGTTGGGTTGAACATCGTGAAACCCAACGCTAGTCTTGGCTTGTTGGGTTACGCTATCGCTTTTCTGGTATGCCGGAACGGCTTTACCCAACCTACGCAAGAATCGGAGTTTTGGAGTTTTGTCAGTCAGTCAACCTCCGAGGTTTGCGATTACCGATAGTCTTGCCGCTGAACGTCTCGTAGACGAGCTTCTGGGCGTTGGAAGCGATCGAGCTGAGCTTCAAAAAATTGTCGATTTGCCATCACATGCTTAGAGTTGGAATCATTCAGGGATAGAGCAGGGCAGTGCGTAGTGCCTGGATGACTGCAGAGGTAACGTTGTACATCGATCGCTGAAAGCTAATTCCCAACTGAATCAGCATGTCATCTTCACTCCGGCTGTGTTGGTTGTAGTAGTCCAGCAGGTAGGGCGGCAAAAAGTGCAGCATATCCTGCATCAACAATGTGGGCGGAATCCCGGCAGAGCCAACGGGAAACACATCGGCGTAGAGAATGCCATAGTGAAACTCGCTTTGGTTCGCTGGAATCTGCTTTGCCTGGGCGTTATAGGATTTGGTGCCGCGGAAGGGAGAGGTGCGGTAGAACACGGCTTCCACATAGGGGAGAGCGGCTTCGTAGAGCCACATGAAGCCTTTTGATTTGGGGATGATTTCGTAGCATTCACCCCGAATATAGACATGGTGATAAATGGGGCGACCGCGATCGCAAAAATGCCGTTGACCAGGAAATTCATGGCTTCGGGTACGGTCGTCAGCTTTCCCTCGTCATACAGGTCAGACATTTCAAAAAAGACGGGAGCCATCACTTCCCAAAACAGCCCCAGGTTGGCGTAATAGGACAACTCACGCACCTGCTCCAGGAACATCTCCGGGAACAGCTTGTACAGCCCCAGCATCAGCGGATTCCCTTGAAAGTAGGCGCGAATGGCGCGATCGGCATTGGCTTTGTACTCGTCACTATCCAGATAGGGATCAAACTGGCCACCCATGCCTCGATGCCAGAACATCGCTCTCATGCAAGCTTCGGCAAATTCCATGTTGATGCGATCGTGCCACAAATGATGGAACAGCCTGGGGAGTTTTTGTTTCAGTTCCCCTTTTTCGATGAATTCCAGAAGTTCTGGATGGGCGGTGGCCTCTCCCCGCCAAATTCGCAAGTCGGCATCATCGCCTGCGTAATGATTATGCAGATCTAGATATTCTTGAGGCAGAAAGTATTTGAAAGCAGGCAACGGATTGAGAAACACCCGTTCGGCAATGTAGAGTAAGTTTCGCCAATAGAAATCCATTGGCACGGCATAGGCTTTGTAAATCCCAATAATTTGCATCAGATTTTCGGGGGTGTCAGGTAGCATCGAGCCACCCGCTTCTAAGCGATGAATAATATCGGAAAATTCATGAGTTGAAGGTGGAATCTGAGTCTGGGAAAGGATTGCAGATGTCATAAGTAGCTTGCCAAAATCAAATTGAATGTCTTGAAAATGTCATTAGTAGTCTCAGGCACAAGTTTAACAACCGTTGACCCTCTAGAGACGTTACATGTAACGTCTCTACGGTTGGCTGATTTATGCCGTGAGGTATTAGTCATTAGTCATTTGCCACTTCATCACTTCATCACCCCCTTCCTCTTGGGCGATCGCTGGTTGAGCCAAGCTTGGAACGGCCGCCACCATCGAGCGGGTGGTTGATTCACTCAAACGCACCAGCCAGGTGGGTTGAATCCCTAGAAAGAAGATGGTAAACGCAAGAATCAGGGCTGGAATCCGTTCTCGCCATTCGACTTTTGGAAAATACGCGATCGCGTTATCCAATCTGCCGAAGCAGGTGCGGTTCAACAAAATGACGAAATAAACGGCGGTTAAACCGGTGCCGACGACACAGAGCAGCGTTTGCAACGGAAACACGGCGTAGCTGCCCTGGAATACCAGAAATTCAGCAACGAAGCCCACTAAACCGGGAATTCCTGCACTGGCCATGCCGCCCAGGACTAACAGGGCGCTCACCATTGGCAATCCCCGCACGGGGTTCATCAATCCGTTCAGAACATCCAGTTCCCGTGTTCCAACTTTGGTTTCCACCACACCCACTAGGTGGAACAAAATTGCCAGAATCAATCCATGCGCCACCATCTGAGCAACGGCTCCCACCAGGCTTAAGGCATTCATTGCCGCGCCACCGAGCAGGATGTAGCCCATATGACCGATCGAGCTGTAGGCCACCATGCGTTTGATGTCTTTTTGCGCGATCGCGACGGTTGCCCCATACAGCACACTCACCGTTGCCCAGGTGGCTAATCCTGGAGCCAGCGTTGCCCAGGCGTCTGGAAATAGCCCCAACCCAAAGCGGAAAATTCCGTAGGCTCCCAACTTGGCCAGCACGCCCCCTAACAGAATAGCAACCGGCGCAGAGGCCGCCACATAGGTATCGGGCAACCAGGTGTGCAGAGGCACCAGGGGAATCTTGATGCCAAACCCAACCAGGACAAAACTGAGCAGCACAATCTGTAGCCACAGGGGTAAGGATTGCCCCATCAGCGCCTGGTAAGCAAAACTGTCAGCTCCGTTCAGCCAGACTAACCCCAGAAACGCCGCTAGAATCAACGCACCGGAGACGGCCGTGTAGAGCAGAAATTTCATGGCGGCATAATTGCGCTTCTCGCCGCCCCAAATGGAGATCAGTAAATAAAAGGGCACTAACTCCACTTCGTAGAACAGGAAAAACAGCAGTAGGTTCTGAGCCAGAAACGCTCCCGCCACCGCACTACTGACCAGCAGAATCAGGCTGTAGAACAACCGGGGGCGTTCGATTTCCTCGCGCCCACTATAGATGGCGATCCAGGTTAACAAACCATTCAGAATCAGCATCGGCAGGGAAAGTCCATCAACCCCCAATTGATAGTGCAATCCCAGGGGTTCCAGCCAGGGAAGGTATTCCTGAAGTTGCAACAACGGGTTGGTGAAATCAAACTGATTCGCAATCCAGAGCGTCCACAACAGGACAACGCCACTGATTGTGAGCGCCGCCAGTTTTAATTGACGCAAGGGGAGAACCGCGATCGCGATCGCACCGAGCACCGGAAACCAAATCAAGGTACTTAACATCGTTTTTGAACAGTGGAGAATTTACGAATGACGAATGGCGAATGACGAATGACATAAAATTCGCACTTCGCACTTCCTATGACCAATGACAACAATCAATGCAAAATCAATGGCCAACTCATGCTCAGAGCGATCGCGGCTAGGCCCAGGGCGATCGTCAGGATGTAAAACTGGCCCTGTCCAGAGTTACTGTACTTGAGGGCTTCGCCGCTAAACAGCGACGCTAACCCAACCAGATTCACGGCTCCATCCACAATCTGGCGATCGAACCAGTCGGTGATTCGCGAGGCCCAATCCACACAGAAGACGATGCTGGAGCGGTAGAGCTGGGGGGTGTATAGGTCATACGCAAACAGGGTTTGCAGAGGTTTCCAGGGCAATTGAATTGGTTTGGAAATGTTTTGTCCGACGTAGACGACGGCTCCAATTCCGATCCCGGTCAGGCTTGACCAGAGCAGGAGTATTGCCATTTCTTGATTGAGGGTTGCCCAACTGGGTAGCAGCGCCAAACTCTGCAAAATCAAGGGCAGATGCAGTGTCAACCCCATCAACACCATCATGGGTAAGGTGATCAGCCAGAAGTTTTCCGGCGATCGCTCAGTCATTGGCTTGGGGGAACCGGCAAAAATGAGTCCAAATTCACGCACCATGCTGAAGGCGGTCAACCCATTCACCAGCAGCAGCACCGGAACCAGCCAGGGGTGCGTTGCCCATAGCCCATCTGCCAGTTTGAGCAGGGCCCAGAATCCACCCAGGGGCGGTAACCCAATCAACCCGGCCACACCGACTAAGTAACACAGCGCTGACATTGGCCGACGGCGACCCAGTCCGCCGAGCTGAGTCAGATCCTGGGTAATGCTGTTCAGCACGATCGACCCGGTACTCGTCACCAGCACGCCCTGAGCCAGCGCATGACTCAGAATCAGCAACAGCGCCGCGTTGGTTTGTCCCGTGCCGACGGCAATGAAGACCAGACCCATGTACGCACTGACTGAATAGGACAGGGCGCGTTTGACATCGATCTGGGCGATCGCAATCAGCGTGCCCCCTACCGCTGTCACTGCCCCAATCGTAATCATCACCGTCAGCACCACTGGGGACAGGGCCAGCACAGGTTGGAGCTTGATCAACACCCAGGCTCCCGTGGCCACCACCACCGAGTTGCGCAAGATGGTGCTGGGCAGCGGACCTTCCATGGCCTCATCTAGCCACAGGTGCAGCGGAAATTGAGCGCACTTGCCCATTGGCCCGGCCAGCAGTGCCAATCCCACCAGCGTTGCGATCGTGGGGTCAACGGTGGCGGTCTCTGCCCACTGCGCCAGTTGATCAAAGTCCCAGGTGCCAGCCAGCGGATAAATTGCCAGCACCCCCATGAGCAAGAACAAATCCCCGACTCGCTTGGTCAGAAAGGCATCGCGGGCACCCGTCACGACCAGCGACTGATTAAACCAGGTGCCCACCAGCAGGTAGGTTCCCAGCGTCAAAATTTCCAGGATCATGAACCCGAAGAACAGGGAATTGCAGAACGCCAGGCTACACATTCCGGCTTCAAACAGCGACAGGAATGCGAAAAATCGCGACCAGCCCCAGTCCATTTCCAGATACCCGATCGCATAGACCTGGGCCAGCATATTCAGGCCCGTCACCAGTAAACTGGCACCAACGGTAATGGCAGAAATGTCGAGGGGCAGGGTTAAATCCAATCCTGCCACCTGCAACCAGGGCACAGAGAGTTGTTGAGCTGGATGTTGCCAGGCGATCGGGAAGGCAATCAGGCTGTGAACAAATGCAAGAATGGTCATGCACAAATTGAGATAACCCGCCGGACGAGGGCCAGTCCGCCGAATCAGCGCCGGTGACCACAGGATGGACACCACTGCACCTGCGATCGCGTAACACGGGATCAGCCAAACGGTTTGTAGCAGAAATTGAGTCATGCAGTTTACCTGGAGGACCTCTAAAAGGACAGGGAAAAGACACGATTGGCCAAAGATAGACAGATCACTCGTCTTGACTAGATGAAAAATCCACCTGCACAGACGGTTGAACTGCTGTAAAGGTTAAAGTGCTTATTGCAAGCCTGCTCTATCAACAGCATATGGCCAAATGATTATAGTTAAAAATCAATCTTTTCCATCAAAACTATAGATAAAAATCTATAGTTTTCTTTGATACGCAGACAATTTTGACCAAAACCTCGGAGTTTTATAGCAATGGGAAATAAATTACCCAAGTAGCGATTGTTGGGCTGGGCAAAGTCTGCGTGCCCAGCCCCATAACTTAGGAGAGCATAGCGATGGGCACGGGCGATGCCCTTTGCCCATCCTACGGCTACCCCCCAAGCATTGGATTTTGCAGCCACAGTTTCCTTTCACGACCTTCTTTCCTGGTTACAAAATTCCAACTTTGTAACCCACTCTTGGAGAGCTTTCTTCTTCCCACCGCTTTCAGGAAGCAGGAAGCTCTCCTGATGCGCGTTCCCAAGCAGATCTTGGGAACGAGGCAGGTTATTCATCGTCGTGGGCAAACCGGTTGTAAAGGTAGTCCAGAATGTAGTTCCGCATTCTGTAAAACTCAGGGTCTTCCATGATGCGATCGCGATCGCGGGGTCTGGGGAACGGAATTTCCACGACCTCTCCAATTTTTGCAGCCGGGCCATTGGTCATTAATACCAAACGATCCGCTAAAAACAGGGCTTCATCAATATCATGGGTAATCATCAGCACCGTGCAGCGATGGTCATTCCAGATTTTCAACAATTCAACCTGCAATTCCTCTTTGGTAATTGCATCAAGTGCGCCAAACGGTTCATCGAGAATCAGCACCTCTGGACGAATTGCCAGAGCACGAGCGATCGAGACTCGTTGACGCATTCCCCCGGAAAGTTGACCCGGTTGTTTGTGGGCAGCTTCTGTCAGTCCAACCATTGCCAGATGTTCCCGGACAATCTGCTGCTTCTCAGCTTCAGATTTATTGGGATGCACCGAGTCCACCCCCAGATAAATATTCTCGTGGGCCGTGAGCCAGGGCAACAACGCATACCCCTGGAAGACCACCATGCGATCGGGCCCCGGTTCCGTAATTCGTTTCCCGTGCAATGTCACGAGTCCATCCGTGGGTTTTGAGAAGCCTGCCACCATATTCAACAAGGTTGTTTTGCCACAGCCCGAATGGCCAATGATGCAAACGAATTCACCTTGTTGAATTTCGAGATTGACCTGCTCAAGAACAACATAGTTGCCTTTTGCAGTTGCATAAACCTTAGAAACATCCTCAATCAGGAGAAACGGTTCCGGGTTGGCAGGCTGTGAATGGATTGTAGGTTGTGTTGTTAGAGTTGGCATTTTAGAAGTTATTGGTTGTTGGTCAATAGTTCTCGGTTAGTGTTGTCAATCTAGAGATCCCCCCAACCCCCCTTAATAAGGGGGGCTTTCAAACCAAGACTGGCAGGAGTTCCCCCCTTAATAAGGGGGGCTAGGGGGGATCGATGCAGAGTCTTCAAACTCTTAACCAAAAGGTATTGGTAACACCGTCCGCGAGAGCTGCTGGATTCCCGAATTGGACAAGGAAGCTGGAGCTTCCTGAGCAGGGTTGCGAAACTCCAGTTTCGCAACCAGGGATAGAACAATCACACCGCTAAGGGCACTTCTGCCATGTAGATGTCATGTTTGATGTCCAGAGAGTTAAGATAGGCGATCGGGTCGTCGGCACTGAAGGTTGTACCATCGAATAATTGAATTGGCCCTCGACTATAGGTAATTTCAGACAAGCCCAATTCCCGCGCGGCCGTGCTGAACACACTGACGCGGCAAACGCGCTCTAGAATTTCAACCCAATTGCGCGGGAAGGGCACATCTCCCCAGCGGGCCATTTGCGTCATCATCCAGAGGTGTTCTGTGCGGCTGGGGCGGTTTACACCCTGACCATAAAACAGATGATGGGCGTACTCCTTGGGTGAGGGATGGATGCTGCAGACCTGAGGATTGGGATCGCCCAAGTAAATGTATTGCAGGTCGGTTCCAAGGTATTCACGACGAGCCAGAATTTCCCGAATTTCGTCCTGGTTTGCCTCATCGGTGCAGTAACGACAGGCTTCCAGCAGGGCTTTCACCAGGGCAATGTGAGTGTTGGGATAGGCGATCGCCCAGTCCTCTCGCACACCCAGCACCTTTCCAGGATGCCCATCCCACACTTCCAGATCCGTGGCGATCGTGTAACCAATGCCCTCGACGGCGGCACGTACATTCCAGGGTTCGCCGACACAAAATCCATCAATGTTGCCAGCTTGCAAGTTGGCAATCATTTGGGCTGGGGGAATTGTGTCTAGCCGGACATTGTGATCGGGATGAATGCCACCCGCCGCCAGCCAATAGCGCAGCAACAGATTATGCATGGAGGCTGGATGAACCACCCCAAACACATGCTGTTTCCCCTGGGTTTCCAGCAGCATCCGCTTCAGGTCTTGCAAGGTGTAAATTCCCGCGTCATAAAAGCGTTTGTCGAGCGTCACCGCGTTCCCGTTGCGGGTCAGCGTCAGCGCACTAACCATCGGCATAGAACGCCCATCCATGCCGCCCAGGGTGAGCCAGATCGGCATCCCTGATGGCATCTGGGCCGCATCCAGATAGCCCCCCGCAATTCCATCCTGAATGCCGCGCCAACTGGATTCCCGCACCAAATTCACTTCATCCAACCCATGATGGGTGAAAAAGCCTTTCTCCTGGGCAACGGCCAGGGGGGCACAGGCAGTAAGCGGAACAAAGCCAATTTCCAGGTTGACTTTTTCTAAACCGTGACGGGCAACGGCTCCTTTTTTGCGCGATCGCAATTGCTTAATTCGCTTCTGCTGATTCAGGAAGTAAATAATTTCACTCCGCATCGAGTAGTAGCTGGGGTGATTCACGACCTCCAACCGTTTGCGAGGACGGGGAATGTCCACCTCCATGATTTGCCCGATTTTAGACTCCGGCCCATTGGTCAGCATGACGACGCGATCGCTCAACAACAGCGCCTCATCAACATCGTGAGTCACCATCACCGCTGTCACCTGGCTTTCCTCACAAATTTGCATCAGTCGTTCCTGCAAATTGCCACGGGTGAGCGCATCCAACGCGCCAAACGGTTCATCCAGTAACAACAGTTTGGGACGAATCGCCAGGGCCCGCGCGATCGCCACCCGCTGCTTCATCCCCCCCGACAATTGAGCCGGAGGTTTATCCGCCGCATGACGCAAGCCCACCAAATCAATGTGATGTTCAATCACTTCGCGTCGTTCTTGAGCACTAACACCAGACAAGACCTCATCCACTGCCAGTGCAATGTTTTCTCGCACCGTTAACCAGGGCAGCAGCGAGTAGTTTTGAAACACCACCATCTTGTCAGGTCCCGGTCGGCGAATCGTTTCGCCGTCCAGCATAACGACGCCATCAGTAGGCAAATCCAGCCCAGCAATCATATTCAGCAGCGTTGACTTACCACAACCTGAATGACCAATCAGGGAGATAAACTCACCCTTACGGATTTCCAGGTCAATTCCTTTCAACGCAACATAGCGATCGCCATTCGCTAACGGAAAGACCTTCTCAATATTTTCAACAGCAACAAAGGTGTTCATAGATGTGGGGTAGTGGG
>JAAUSG010000309.1 GCA_012034055.1 Leptolyngbyaceae cyanobacterium RU_5_1
TGCCCGTTTTGTAGAGGTCAAAACGGCTGATGCGCTGATGTCCTCTATTAGTCATGCCACTAAGCAAGTTCAGGTTGCTCAAACTAACGAGCTGATCAAGCTATTACGGCAAGCCATTCCTCAAGCGATCGCCGCTTTAGAAGGCAATGTTTTGCAACAACAGGCGCAGCGGCTCATCCTGCAAAGGCTCCAACCAGAGTATTTGCTCGAAGAACTGACAGATGTTATTGATGCACGGGGCATTGAGACACTGGCAGATTATCAAGAGACTACCCGTGCAGGTCGCAACATTTCTCTCAACAAATCTCAGCGACAAGCAATTTGGACACTGCGGCTTCATTTCAATCAGTTACTTGAAGATCAGGGAATAGCAACCTGGGCACAGATGCGGCTTTATGCCCTCGATCACCTTCACTCTATGCCAGATCCGCCTGTCTATGACGCGGTTGTGGTGGATGAGGCCCAAGATCTCAGTCCCGTTGTGCTGCGCTTTTTGGTAGGGCTTTGCCGCGAATCGAATCGGCTGTTCATCACCGCTGATGCGAATCAATCGATCTACGGCAATAGCTTCCGGTGGTCTGAGGTGCATCACTCCCTCAAATTTGTTGGACGCACAGGCATTTTGAGGATGAACCATCGCACCACTCAAGAAGTCGGGGAAGCTGCTCAATCCTATTTGCAGGAAGGCATTCTGGACGAAGACAACATTGAACGGCTCTATATCCATGCAGGTCCCTTACCAGTAGTCCGCGCGGTTGTCGATCGCCCATCCGAAGGCTCTCTATTGGCTCAGTTTTGTCGCACTGCCGCTCGCGAGTTTCGCCTGGGAATAGGAGCCTGCGCTATACTAACGCCGACGGAAAAATCTGGCAAGAATATAGCAGGACAGCTTAACTACCTGGGAGTTGAGGCAACGTTTATGACCAGCCGCGAACTGAACTTGAACTGTAAGGGCATTAAAGTGTTGCCGCTCAAGGCTGCGAAAGGGTTGGAGTTTCCGATCGTGGCAATCGCAGGTTTTCTAGACTCCCCATTTTCGGCAGTGACCAAGAAACTTTCAGACGAGGAAATCGCAGAAATTCTAATGCGCGAACGTCGCACCTTGTTTGTGGGCATGACTAGAGCAATGCGCGCCCTGATGGTTCTCGTTCCGGCTCACCAGCCAGGCAGCTTCCTGCAAAACTTTGATCCTCAGTTCTGGAATTTGGGTAACGCATGAAAAGCCTTCGACTGCCTGCTACTCTCCCTGGCGATTTGGATCTTGCGGCTGTTAATCAGCAGCTCCGTGATCGCACAGTCCAACTGGATTGGAGTGCGGTTGTATCTGTTTCAGAGACAGCCTTGACTACGCTGTTAGATGGGCTTGATTTGTCAAATGACGCAGATGCACTGGGTGTTGATGGGTCAATGGCGGATTCTGTCATGGCAGAAATTAGCCGTTTCTTTTCACAACAAGCTGTTAAAAAGTCCAAAAAATCTCGCCAGAAATCATCTGCTAATCCCTCAAAGATTACTCCTCAAATCTGGCAACAGGACAGTTTGTTTAAAGCTGAATTGGTTCCTTCCAAAGGGCAAGCTTCCGATGGTCAAGGCACTTTATTAGAACTCCAATATGTACAAGATGAAGAAAAGGGTGCTGAGGAGTCTTCAAAAGTAGCTGAACAAACTGTTGAGCGAACAGAAAATAGCAGTTCATCTGATGTAAATGCAACGGAGCCGCTCCTATCAAAAAGAATTCCATCTGCTTACGACATCCGGGCTGAACTAGAGGATGCCATCCTCAAAGATTTACGGGGACCAGCCCAGGGTGAGGAAGAAGTAGAGGAGGACAGCGTTCAAGATCGGTATTTGGTTGGCTTGTTGGCTCCGCAATATCGCCAAGCCCCAGTCTTAGGTGAACAGCCTGAAGAGGAAGACGAGTTGGCGATCGCCGACAAGGGTAACCAGGAGGAGGGAGCCACTGAAACAACTGCAACCTCTACCCCGGCAATGTTTCCTTCCTCGCTTGGCATGACCTTCTGCGTCAGTGGTGAAGCCAAAGCGATTGAAATCACAGCAGAGTGGGGCAATTACCGCCGAGAAGCCAGTCAATTTCCAAAGGAAGACGGTAGTTCCAAGCTGGTCTGGAAACGTTACCCAATGGGAGGCAGTACCGTATTGCCGTTAGATGGCGAAGCGTTCCGCTGGGTTGTGATGGGCGAGGTAGGTCCCGATGTCTATGTTCAGGGGCGATCGCGACAACAGGACAACGGAGACTGGATTATTACGCTATTTCTCGTGAATGGACAGCACGAACCCAAGCAACGTCGGGATGAAGCATGGTTATTTCAACCGGAGTTAAGCGTTCGGGCACCTGACCGATCACCCATCTTTATTCGCAATCCATTGCCTACGACTGTTCAAAATATTGACCCAGTGATCCGGGCTGAAGCGCAAGCAATGGCAATGCTTTACCGTAAGCAAGTTGAATTTGCTGTCGGGCATGGCGTTAGCGTTCAGGCAGAACTGGCTTCTAATACAACCGAAAAAGCAGTTTGCCTCTCAACTAGCGTGGCTCCAGTTTACGAAGTACCGAAGACAGCCCCTCCGACCGCAGAGGAAATTCCGGAACTTGCAGGGTTAGTGCTGGACATGAAAGAGCTATCAGAAACCCCAACGGGTAGCCTTTCTGTTAAGCTAGCTGCCCTAATCAATGCCTATAGAATCTGGATTGACCAGCAAGAAACCCGGATTTCAGATCCCGGTTCTGGGCTACTGACCTACCAAGATACGGCTGCGACTGTCATCCAAAATTGCCGGATTGCCCTCAAGCGAATTCAGGAAGGCGTGTCCCTGCTTCAGAGCAACGTTCAAGCAGCCGAGGCTTTCCAGTTTATGAACCGGGCAATGTGGCAGCAGCGGATTCACTCCCTTTACTCTGAGCAGAAACGTCAAGGGAAAGAGACGACTCTGGAAGGGATCGATCAGTATGAGAACCGTCGCTGGTATCCATTTCAGCTTGCCTTTATCCTGCTGAATTTGCCCAGTATGACTGACCTGCATCATTCAGATCGAACTGATCCGACTGATGCGATCGCTGACTTGCTTTGGTTCCCAACTGGCGGTGGAAAAACTGAAGCTTATCTGGGGCTGACAGCCTATACGATCGGGCTACGACGGCTACAGGGGGCGATCGAAGGTCGAAGTGGTGAGTTTGGTGTCGCCGTCTTAATGCGCTACACACTCCGACTGCTGACCCTTCAGCAGTTTCAGCGAGCAACTGCTTTGATTTGTGCCTGTGAGGCAATCCGTCGCGACGATGAAGATAAATGGGGTAAAGAGCCTTTTCGGATCGGGCTTTGGGTTGGGGAACGCAGCACTCCAAACTACACAGCTCAGAGCGAGGAGTTTGTGAAACAGATTCGAGGACAGCATCAGCAGTACCGGGGTGGTTCTCCCCATCAGCTCACAAACTGCCCTTGGTGTGGTACTCGGATTGAACCAGGTAAGCACATTCAGGTCACTTCAGTAGAAAAAGGGGATGGGCGCACTTTCATTTTTTGTGGGGATTCTCTAGGTCGCTGCCTCTTCTCTAAAGGTGAAGGGCTTCCTGTGTTGGTTGTCGATGAGGAGATTTATCGTCGCTTACCAACACTTTTGATTGCTACCGTCGATAAGTTTGCCCAAATGCCCTGGAAAGGAGAAGTCCAGATGTTATTTGGGCAGGTGAATGGGCTGTGTGAACGGCATGGATTCCGTTCCCCTGATTTAGATGACAAGGATTCCCACAAAAAGACGAGCGCTCTACCTGCTGCTAAAACCTTATCTCATCCCTTGCTACGACCCCCAGATCTGATCATCCAAGACGAGCTTCACTTGATTAGTGGTCCTCTGGGAACCTTGGTCGGACTTTATGAAACGGCAGTTGATCAGCTTGCCTCCTGGACAGTGAATGGAAAATTAGTCCGTCCCAAAGTGGTTGCCTCAACTGCTACGATTCGACAGGCGAATGCTCAAGTTCACAATTTGTTTCTCCGCAAAGTGCAAGTCTTTCCTCCACAGGGATTAGACATTGAAGACAATTTTTTCTCCCGTCAACGGCAGCCCAGCGAGGCGCATCCTGGTCGTCGTTATCTGGGTATTTGTGCCCCTGGTCGCAGAATTAAGGCTGCCTTGATTCGAGTTTATGTCGCCTCTCTAGCTGCCTCTCAGTATCTTTATGAAACTAAAGGCTATGGCACAAAGTCTGACCCCTGGATGACCCTCGTTGGCTACTTTAACTCCCTACGAGAATTAGGCGGAACTCGGCGCTTAGTAGACGATGATATTCGTTCTCGGCTTGCCAAAATGGATCGGCGGGGATTAGCCAAACGCACCCGGTTGCTGATGGATGAGTTGACCTCCCGTAAGGATTCAACTGAAATTCCAGACATTTTGGATTGGATGGAAACGACGTTTGATCCAGCGCAAGAAGCAGAAAACCGTGCCAGACGAAAGAACAACCAGAAAGTAGACAAACGTGATCCGCTAGATGTCATTTTGGCAACCAATATGATTTCTGTTGGAGTGGATGTGAAACGGTTAGGTTTGATGGTTGCCTGTGGTCAGCCCAAAAATACGGCGGAGTACATCCAGGCAACTTCGAGAGTTGGCAGAACTTATCCTGGTTTAGTCATTACCGTTTATAACTGGGCACGTCCTAGAGATTTGTCTCACTATGAGCGGTTTGCTCATTACCATGCAACGTTTTACCAGCATGTTGAAGCCTTATCAGTTACTCCCTTTTCCTCCGGTGCCCTGTACCGGGGACTGAGTGCTTTACTCGTTTCTTTGATCCGGTTATCGGGTCAAGACTTTAATCCCAACCATCATGCAGGAAGAATCCAATCGAACCATCCGTTTTTAAAGGCTGCGATCGACGCGATCGTGCAGCGAGCTGGATTAGTAGCTAATACCAAAGTTGCAGATTACGTTGAGCAAGAACTGAAATCAAAGCTCGATGTCTGGTTGAGCAGTGCTCAAAATACCCCAGGTGGCGGCACACTTAAGTACAAGGTTGCTTCAAAGGATGGGACATCGATCGACCTTCTGAAGCCTGCCGGAAAAGGGGATTGGCAAGAGTTTACCTGTCTCAATTCCCTCAGAAACGTGGAGCCAACGATCGGACTCATTCTCACCGATAGCGTCCCTGATGAGGACTTTAGTCGTCTACCTCAACCCATGTCCGTTGACCCATCTGAACGATGACCCAGGCAAACTATAAGTACCGTGTGGGGGAACTTCGCCCCAGTCAAATTCTCTTCTCCTATGGGGTTGGGGCAGTGGTTGACCTCCCAAACCTTTCTGTCATGGTGCTGGGATTGGAGGATTGGGCTGATCGCTATGGCATTGAGGTTGCCG
>JAAUSG010000066.1 GCA_012034055.1 Leptolyngbyaceae cyanobacterium RU_5_1
TGCCCTCATCCTCGAAATTCAGGCAGAGAGCTGTCGTCAACAGTCAGCTCAACAGCGCTCTCTTTCTGATGACAAAAAGCGGTCAAAATAATTGTCGCGAATCGGTCAGGATAATTGACATTTGATACCGTAGTTGCGCTACGCAGCTCAAACAAGGTGCGATCTTCGGCAGTATTCAGGAAAACTCGTAAGCGCGCACCCATGCTCTCACCCTCCAAATTTGTTGAAATCGATGCCTCTATCTAACTTCACATACCTGAGCTTTTCAAGCTCAGTCTACTTATAGCAATTTTCAACTGAGTGAATTACAGTCTCGTTGTGAGCTTTGACGTGAATCCTCCTGAATTACAGCTCCAGTTCTGCTAATCCCAGGTAGCGGATGCCGAGCGGGGAGATTTCAAAGCGGCAGGGAAGGACTTTGACGCCACAGGCGATCGCGGCTCGAAACAGGTTTCCATACGTCGGATCGGCGCTGTCTCCCGGAGCGAAGTAAGCACAATCACCCCGGTTGATGAAGTAGAGCATGACCGGAGTGGCGTCAGGAAGAAGTGCCATCAGTTCACGCAGGTGCTTTTGTCCGCGAGTGGTGACGGTATCGGGAAACAGGACGCGATCGCCTGGGCCCAGGTGGTGCTTTTAACTTCAATGTAGGTTGGCTTGCCGGAGCCAGTCAGCAGAAAGTCAATCCGGCTTTTCTTGTCCTGTCCGTAGGGCACTTCGCACCGAATCTGATCGTAGTTGCCCAGCCCAGGAATAAGCTTGCTTGTCAATGCCAGCGTTGTGATCTGGTTGGGCAGACTAGTATTCGTTCCCACCCAAGTTGGCTGATTGTCGCAGACCTGAATCATTTCCCAGGTGTAGGGCAGTTTGCGATCGGGCTTATCGCTGCGGGAGACGTAAACCAGATTGCCGGGAGTTGAGATGCCCGTCATCGGGCCAGTGTTCGGACAATGGGCGGTGATCACGTCGCCAGAGGTCAGCTCAATGTCAGCAAAAAAGCGCTTGTAGCGTTTGATTAGCGTGCCAGCGTGGAGGGTCGGGTATTGGTAGAGAAAATCGGTCATTGGCGATTTTGGATTTTAGATTTTAGATTGCAGATTGAGCAACCAGGGCGGAAATTGATGAGGGTGAACAGTTGATGGGACTGGGATTGGATATGATAGCTACCAACTTAAGGCGGGACAACAACGCCAGCAAGGAATTCAGGAGCCAGGAGCCAGAAGTCAAGAGAAATACTGAATTCTGAATTCTGAATCCTGCTCTACCCAAATGTCCCAGCTTAAACGGTAGCCAATTGATTATTAATCTAAGTAACGTCTGTTTGCGGATCGTTGCCAACTGAGTCTCTCGACGCCGCATCGGAAAGCCTCTCTAGTACAATAGAAGATTGTCTTTTTCCAACGTGGCAATACCAGCGTCTATCCATCTACCGAATCTACTCCTATGACTTCTGGAATCCGTTTCTTGATGTGTTCGCCCGACCACTATGACGTGGATTATGTGATCAATCCGTGGATGGAGGGCAATGTTCACAAGTCGTCCCGCGATCGCGCCGTTGACCAGTGGCAGGGGCTGTTTCATCTGCTCAAAGACTGCGCGATCGTTGATCTGGTGAATCCCCAACTGGGTTGGCCGGACATGGTGTTTACGGCGAATGCAGGCTTGGTCTTGGGCAAGGATGTGGTGTTGAGCCGCTTCTACCACAAGGAACGGCAGGGAGAGGAGCCACACTTCAAGCAGTGGTTTGCAGAGCAGGGCTATAAGGTGCATGAGTTGCCCAAGGAGTTGCCCTTTGAAGGGGCGGGAGATGCATTGCTCGATCGCGAAGGGCGGTGGTTGTGGGCAGGCTATGGGTTTCGCTCAGAACTGGATTCCCATCCCTACCTGGCGAAGTGGCTGGATATTGAGGTGCTATCGCTCAGGCTGATGGATGAACGCTTCTATCACCTGGATACCTGCTTCTGTCCGCTTGCCAATGGCTATCTGCTCTACTATCCGCCTGCGTTCGACTCCTACTCCAACCGCTTAATTGAACTGCGAGTGCCGGAATCCAAACGGATTGCGATTGAAGAAACAGATGCTGTGAATTTTGCCTGTAATGCCGTAAATGTCGATCGCACGATCATTCTCAACAAAGCCAGTGATGACATGAAACAACGGCTAGCCGCGATCGGCTTTGCAGTGATTGAAACACCGCTCACCGAGTTTTTGAAAGCGGGTGGAGCCGCAAAGTGTTTGACGCTGCGGGTGACGGAGCCAGTCCGGGTCGAACTGCACGCCAGCGCAACAGTTGAAAGTCGGGTGGTGCGGATAGACGGTCACCTGCTCGACAGCGGCTTGATTAACCAGGCGCTTGACTTGATCGTGGACGGGGGCGGCAGCTTCCAGGTACTCAACTTTAATTTGGGAGAACAGCGGCAAAGTACGTCTTCAGCTGAGGTGAAAGTCACCGCGCCCTCCCATGAAGTGATGGAAAGCATCGTGTCGCAGTTGATTGCTTTGGGAGCGGTGCCGCCGCCTCAAGAAGTGTGCGACATCAACACGGAAACCGTGACCTTGCCCGGTGTTGCACCCGACGACTTCTATGTCACCACTATCTATCCCACGGAAGTGCGGGTGAACTGTGAGTGGGTGAAGGTGCAAAAACAACGCATGGATGCCGCAATCGCCGTTAGCGATACAGCCAATGGATCAACGGCTGAATGTAAGGTTTTGCGCGACTTACAAGTGGGCGATCGCGTGATCGTTGGTATTGAAGGGATTCGCACTGTCCGTAAGGCTGAATCTCGTGAACAGCGCAATACTCAGGAATTCAGCTTCATGGGAGCGGGCGTTTCCAGCGAACGTCGGGTGGAACTGGTGGTTGAGCAGATCGCCTGGGAAATGCGCCAGATTCGCGACCAGGGTGGCAAAGTGGTGGTTACAGCTGGCCCGGTGGTGATCCATACCGGTGGCGGAGAACACTTGTCTCGCCTGATTCGCGAAGGGTATGTGCAGGCGCTCTTGGGCGGTAATGCGATCGCCGTTCACGACATCGAGCAAGCCATCATGGGCACCTCCCTCGGCATCGATATGAAGCGGGGTGTCTCCGTCCGGGGTGGCCACCGCCACCATCTGAAGGTGATCAACACCATCCGTCGCAGCGGCAGTATTGCCGCCGCTGTTGACCAGGGCATCCTGACCAACGGTGTGCTCTATGAGTGTGTTCGTAACAACGTGCCCTTCTCGCTAGCCGGTTCCATTCGCGATGATGGGCCCCTGCCCGACACCCAAATGGACTTAATCAACGCCCAGGCAGACTACGCTCGGTTGATTGAGGGGGCCGATCTAATCCTGATGTTGTCCTCAATGCTGCACTCAATTGGTGTGGGCAACATGACCCCCGCCGGAGTCAAGATGGTTTGTGTGGACATTAACCCTGCCGTGGTGACGAAGTTGAGCGATCGCGGCTCCGTCGAATCCGTCGGCGTCGTTACCGATGTCGGCTTATTCCTCAGCCTGCTCGTTCAACAGCTTGAAAAACTGACCAGCCCATACCGAATCGCTCAGACGGTCTAAGAGGGAACTGTAAAGCTAGGAACGGAGGAAGGATGAAGGGGGGAAGAGAGCATCTTTGTTTATGCCCTTCATCTCTTGATCTCTTCATCCCTTTATCTGAATCAGCCATACCTTCAACTCCAGGTGTCCATAGTTTTGCATACCCCTTAAAGGTTATTCCTGATTTTGCGAAATATTACAGGATTGTGCGGATTGCTACAAACCATTGTTCTATTTTGCGGGTAGAGGTACTATACCAACACAGCGGCCAGCATACGAATGCAACGTTGAAATAGGCACTTCTTCTAAGTGTCTAACGTCTAAAAAAGTGCAACTACCTGAAATAACCCATTAGATTGATGGATCTCTCAAGAAGTTGAGAATTAAGAATGTAGAAGTTCTCTGTTTTGATTGTGTCTTAGAGGATGTTTTAAAAGTCCTACTGTTGGTAGCAAAGTGTGCAGATCCCCCTAAGTCCCCCTTAATAAGGGGGACTTTGAGCCGATTTTCCCCCTTATTAAGGGGGGCTAGGGGGGATCACTCAGTGCTTAACATCACAGACCATACCTTTCCAAACATCCTCTTAGGAACAGTGCCTTGACTCTCTTCTCAGAATTGACACAAGAAATTGACAACCTCCAGGTTCTCAATTCGTCATTCATCATTCTCAATTCGCTATTTTTTCCTGATCTTTCATTGCAGGGTGCGTGTTTCAATATCAGTACCATCAACCATGCCAAATGCTATGGAAGACCTAGCCTATATCTACCTGGCTTACGAAGAAGCTGAGCAACATCGCAACGCCAATCCGGGATTGTTCCCATCCAGAAATTCTTGCTCTACGCAGCCAGCCAACACGATAATCGAACGCGATCGCCCTGAAAGTGCTCAAGAATCAGACTACACCGTTGACCCCAGCGCTCACTTTTATCCGTCATTCTTCTACGTTTAGGTATTAGGTGGCAGCATCAGATCCCCGACTTCCTTGCTGAAATTTTGGTGACTGCCTCAACTTGATAAAGAAGTCGGGGATCTGGGGGATCTGGCAACCTTATAACGGTCGATACGTGCGGTAGTTAATGTTTGGAAAAATGTTGTCGATCGCCTCTACTTTTTCCAGCCAACCCGCATCAATCTTGCTCTGGAGAACTTCCTCATACAGTTTGTGGAAGCGCATCAGGTGCGATCGTGTCCGTCGCACAGCATAGGGCACCATCGTTCCAGTGCGCATAATGAACGCCCAATCAGACGACTGCGCCAGCAAAAGTTCTCGTGCCGCTTGATTCAGAGCACGCTGCTCCAGTTCATCCGCTGGCTCTCGCTTCGACAACTCGATCATGCGTTCAGTCGCCTTATGCAAATGGGGATAAATCCACGAATTCGTCTCATTCAGCCAGTATTCATGGAAGCCCTTGAAGCCCCAACTTGATTGAGCCAGATTACAGGCTTGCTGAGTTGGATTTGCCTTTAAGTAATCTGCAAGATGGATCATTTCGTAGGTATTTTGGTCATGCCAGGACTTGCGGAATAGAAAATCCAGGAACCAGGGACCCTCGTACCACCAATGTCCAAACAGTTCTGCGTCGTAGGGCGAAACGATGATCGGTTTCCGCTGCATAATGCCGTAAAGATGCTCAACCTGCTGCTTGCGGTTGAACATAAAATTGCCCGCATGTTCTGCCGCTTTCTCCCGCGCCCAGTGGGGGTCATAAAGCTGTTTATCCCCCAGTCCCAAGCCTCGACCCGTAATCTTGTGATACTTAATCCCAACATTCTTCCGCTGACCGTTGGGCATGATGTAAGGCTTGATATACTCATACTCCGCATCCCAGCCCAGGTCTCGATAAAACTCCCGATACTCTGCTGCACCTGGATAACCCACTTCAGATGACCAGACCTGCTGAGACGATTCATGATCCCGCCCATAGGCAGCCACGCCAGCCGTCGTAAACACAGGAGCATAGGTGCCAAATCGAGGACGGGGACGACCATACAAAATGCCATGACCATCGGTTAGAAAATAGCGCAGTCCAGCATCTGCCAGCATCCGCTCCAACCCTTCGTAATAAGCACATTCTGGCAGCCAAATTCCAACTGGAGGGCGACCAAAGGTTTGCTCATAGTGCTCACAGGCAACCTGAACCTGTGCCCAGACAGCCTGCGGATACATCTTCATCAACGGCAAATAACCGTGCGTTGCGCCACAGGTAATAATCTCTAGATTATTGCTGTCAGCAAACTGCTTAAACGCCTTGACTAAATTGCCCCCATAGTGATCCCAGGTATGACGAACCTGATTAAACTCTTTTTCATAGTGTTCTGCCAAATAGCGAAGGTGCCCATTGTAAGTATTGCGCTCCACTTCCATCTCTGCCAATTCTTCTAGCTTGGCAAGATGACTGTCGTAGCGCTCCTGCAAAAGCGGATCCAGCAGCATCGACACCAACGGCGGCGTCAAACTCATCGTCAGTTTGAAACCAATACCGTCCCGCTGCAATCCTTCAAAGCTCTGGATGAGAGGAATGTAGGTTTCTGTGATTGCTTCAAATAACCACTCTTCTTCAAGCACATACTCACTCTCTGGGTGACGCACGAAGGGTAAATGGGCATGCAAGACGAGTGCGAGGTATCCAATACTCATAAGAACAATTGATCTAGAACTGGAAAAGGTAAAAGGGAATTGCCAAGATTGTAAAGCGAAATGGCGACTAAAAGCGTTTTGGGTAAACCACTTAGAAGGAGATGGGGTGAGGAGGGAGGGAGATGGGGGAGATGGGGAGGTGGAGGGGTGGGGAGGTGGGAGACGGCAAAATGTTTCTTGTTCCTTAACTTTACTTGTCCCCTACTTTAAAAATGGCAATTTAGCCGCTAGCTTAGAGGATGTTTGAAAAGGTGTGGTCTGTGATGTTAAGCACTCAGCGATCCCCCCTAGCCCCCCTTAATAAGGGGGAAATTAGCTCAAAGTCCCCCTTATTAAGGGGGATTTAGGGGGATCTTGCACGCTTTGCTACAAACAGGAGGACTTTTAAAACATCCTCTTAGAGCACCAGGTTACAGCTTGGTATGAACTCAAAGGTTAGGGCTGAGCGCTGAAATCATTCCATAGATTCTGACAAGTCTGCTTTGGAAATTTGTTCAGCGTAAACACCCCGTTTCAACTATTCCAACTGTTAGGAGAATGAGTCGTGTTAATTAAGACTGAACTTGCTAATGATCCATCTGTTAATCGTTTAATTCAGGCATGGAATCAACTTTATACTCCCAATTTTGATGCATTAGCCCTTTCCCAAGATCCTTCGCTGTGCATCAAGCTAGCTGAAGCAGTGTCACCAGCAGGTCGAGCGAAAACAGCCGCTAAACTAAACAAACAAATCATTGAATTACGGTGTGAATTGGCAACTATCCAAACCAACGCTCTCTATGCTTATATGCAAGACGTAATGGATCAGCAAGAGGTCCGGAAATTTGCTCAGGCATCCATCAAGATTTATACGTTATTAGTCGATCTTTATGAGCAGAACCTACTTACTACCATGTCAGTGTTTGACGCAGTGCGATCGCCCAATGAACGTTCCTCAACAACACCTTCAGGATCTGCAGAAAGTTCTTCCGATATACAGCGGTTGGCTGAAGCGTTAGAGCCGATGCTGCTGGAATTTCAACAAAAGCACACTCAATCAAAAGACTGGCGTGCGCTTGGATTTATGACAACCCAGCTCAACTTCTGTAATCAGTGGCTTCTTGATAAGCTCACACCGCTTGAGCAAGTGTTATTCGATCCCTATCTCAAGTTCATCGAAGAGCATGTTGCACACCCCTGGCAGCGCGTTTGTGCAGCTGCTGCCACAGGGACTGTGGTCAACAGTTCAATAGGGCAGATTGTTGAGCAGATGATTCCGCTAGCTGAGGAGATTGCTGAGGCGGCTTATCAGTCCCTAACTCAGTTATTACCCAACCACCGCAGCCGTCGCGGAGCGTTGCGTGATCTGGGGGTTTCGCATTCCTGTATTCGGGATTTGAAAATGTTTCAGGCATACCTGTGGCTCTGTGTGTTAGAAGGCAGTATGGCGTCTGTTGAGCAAGAGTTGTTGGGTTTATGCGTGATGGTGTTGCCTGGCGTGGGGGTGAAGTGGGAAATGATGGAACTCTGGACTCAAGTTCTTGCCACTGAACTACTCCGGCACATTAAGCCGTCCCAGCAACCCTATATCCGAACTTATACCACTAGCATGCACCAAATTTTCCTGAAAGCACGGACGCAGTTAGATACGTCCCTCTCGCGGAGTGTTACTGAGTTGAGCATGCGTGGAATGGCACTGAAATGAGCAGAGGGTAGAGGGGTAGAGGGGTGCATGGGTAGACAGGTTAACTCATTAACTTGTCTACTCATTTACTGATTTGTAAGGGGCTTTAATTTTATTGCCATCGCCTGTAGAATAATTGGACGATTTTTGAAATCCTTATCTGGCAGATGCCCTGAAATCTTGTTTTTTATTCTCTGGATAGTGGCGAAAATTGCCTGGTCTTGCCTGGTTCCTAAGCTCTTGCCTGGGAACCGACTTGCGAGGCTTTGCCTGCACTGGCAACCAGGCAGAGCCTCCAACCTGGCATTCCAAGCCGGAGTCTTGGAACGAGGGCAAAGTATGAAGTTATTTCTTAACGACCCCATCAAGTATTCTCCTGAAGGCGGCAATGTTGTGCTGCAATATCAGGATTGCGGCTTTCATCGGTTTTTCTGCGCCAGGTATAGGTAGTACCTTTCCGAAGAAACAATACTCTGGTCGAATCTAGATAGCTCAGTAATAGTAAGGTCAGACTTTTTGAGATTAAGCTGATAGTTTAAGACCAGCAATACATCGGTGTTATTTTGCGTTGTCAGTTGACTAACTTGATTAAGAACTCCCTGGGAATCAACCGGTTGTCTATCATTCCAGGGCACAAAGCTAGCGGATCGACGGATATCTGGATAATAGATCTCTCTGTCTAACCAGGCAGCCAGTGGAGAAACGGCTGTGTCTGAACTTCCAACAATTAGCATCTTATCCAGCTGCTGGTTTCTAATAAAACTCGCAACCTCTTGACTAGCAGAAAATGGATGAATCAAATCCATGCTAAATGCAAAAATACCGGCAAAAGCATGAATGTATAGAATCCCAGTAAAATACTGAATCTTTCTACTGCTGATATAAGCAACAAAACTCTTGATACTTTCAAGTACTCTCATTTTCTCAATCAGTATATTTGATTGTTTATAATAAGACGACAGCCAAACACACACTAAAAACAGCATGAATAAGTGCCCGTAATGTCTTAGATAACCAAGATATACCTCATGAATAAACAATAAAATGCTGAATGTTCCAGATAGATATAAAAACAAGATAATTGGTTTACGAATAAATAGAATTACTGACAAGAATAGTAGAGTAATGGAAAGAATAAGAGCAAGTGCTGACAACGGAATAGCTTCTGCTGTCAGGATATTGGTGTTCCAAAAATCATGCTCAAACAATTTTGGGATTGGAATATAGCTCTTCCAAACTGTCAATAGAGTAGAAGAAAGGTGCTTTACACTAATCAACAAAGCACTGCTCGATTGTTGGAGCGCCTGTTGACCTTTATTGCCATGAAACTGTGCATCAGATGGGGGGAGCATTTGCACAAATGCAATCATCACACTGGTCATGAATATGGACAAACTAAGTGCTAACTTTCCCTGTTCAAAACTGTTTAATTTGTTTGCATTCCTGTTGATAATTCTTTCCAGAATTAGTGTCATGGCCAAACAAATGGAAATAATCCAGCCGAAAATGCTTGTGTTGGCCAGTAGTGCAAGCAAAACTGATAGAATCAGGTAATTTCGGTAGCGATTTGGGAATAAACTGCAAAATAGAAAAATAAATAAAATACCTAAACTATAGCTTCTACTAATCAGGTTATATTCAAAAAATGGGAAATAGCCAAAGACAAACAGTACTTTGTGTGATTTAGAAAAAGTTGAAAATCTCGTGAATACGTAAATCGATCCGACCGAAATGCTGAAATGAAAAAGCTGCATTGCGATCGGGTTGTGTGTAAACCGACTAATTACGTATAAGCAAATGTGCCACAACGCAGGGTGCCCCTCATATTTTAGAGTTTGAAACAAACCTGGAATTGATGAACTATTAACCGCAATTAACCAGGCCTGTAGTTCATCTCGCCACATTTCGTGATTGATCATCCCAATCAAGCTAATCAGCGTAAACATCAAGACTAACCAGCCCGTAAAAGTTGTGTGACTTTTTAGGTAAGTCTTGATTATTTTGGTCATGCTTTTTAGAAGCAGCATAGTGAGTAAGTAAACTGACATCGATTAAGTCTGCTTACTTATTCACGTTTCGATGGATGTATCCGTAATTTGGAGAGCGAAAGAGGAAGAATTTTGCTGGTTCCACCCCAGTTTGTGTTAGAAGTCCGGTCTTGCTAGTTCATCAATTGGTCTACCTGGTTGCTGGTACGATCCGCCTGTGGCAGTATATTCAAGTTTCACGACGGTCTATACTGAATTCATCTCTTAAAGTCTGATGATGACTCAGCTAAACCAGTCAGTGGTTCTGCTTACAGGTGCGTCGGGTGGCTTCGGGCAAGAACTCACTCGCCAATTGTTGGCAGCGGAGAGCCGACTGATCCTAACGGATCTGGATGAAGCCGTGCTGCGAGAACGAGTTGCGGCGATTCAACGCACTGTAACCACGGGTGAAGTCCTTGCCTATTTGGCGATTGATCTGAGCGATCGCGCTGGCTGTGAACGTCTATACCGTCAGGTCAAAGCGTTGGATGTGCCCGTTGATATTTTGATGAACAATGCCGGGATTGGACTCTATGGACGCATGGATGAAATTCCGGCTGAAAAATGGGAACGCCTGATGCAGGTCGATCTGCTTGCACCGATGCGGTTAAGCGCTCTGTTTGCCGCTGATATGATTGCTCGTCAACACGGGACAGCGGCTGCCAGACAACCACCTCGCCGATCCGCAAATGGTGTTTCGGCAATTGAAGCTCGTTAACCTCGTTTTTCCCTGGATTGCGAGAACAGCCCGTCAGGTGGATGCCCGCTATCCCAACTTTTGCAACCGCCCACTGCCTCCTCTGAAACACTATTCGACTGTCTGATTCAAACGAACTGGACATAAATTAAGTAGCCCCAATGAACTGCGTACAGCGCCACGAATGAAAATATGGTAACTTCCCAATAAGCACATATCATTGGTGCGTTACGGCGTTGCCTAACACACCCTACGCAATCTGTTGAATTCAAACAAGCCGTATCCAAATTAGAGTAATTTTTAATTTGAAAGATAAACACACCCAGCTTGTTTTTGGGCGATCGCTCTCAAGCCCAACGACAGTTTGAACAATCGTTGAAACGGTTATCTCGCGATCGCATGGATGTGATGCAAGTTCATAGCCTTGTGAATGTAGATGTGATGGTTCCTCTGCTACGGGCATGGAAGCAGGAAGGCAGAATTCGCCCCATCGGTTGAAACAGCAAGTCAATCATCAAGCAACCTACTCAGAGAGCATCGTGGCAAGTCTTCACGATTGCAAACACGACCCTCACTTCCTAATGAGAGCTGGATCCCGTGCTTGAGTTGCCAGAAAGCGAGCCTTGGATACCAGTCCAGCGTCTTCAGAGACCAGCATTCCGCCGCCTGAAGTAGTGATAATCTTATTGCCGTTGAAGGAGTAAATGCTCCTCTCCTTCACCAAGCTATACTTCACTTGACTGAAAACCGCTGTATCCTGGATTGACGTGGAACGTTGAGAAACATGGCACTTCGATGAGTAGATTGGTTTCAACAAATTGCTTCAAATTCGCCAGGGCAGCTATGTTGGCGATCGCAACTCTGTCCGTAGGGTTCCTGGCTGCCGCTTGCCAGGAGCAGAGCACTCAACCCCAGGGTGCTCAGACTGGTTCACCTTCCGGTGAATCTCCTGCTCCAACGGGGGGTACAAATGGGCTGAAAATTGGTTCCCTGCTTCCCGCAACCGGAGACCTGGCATCCGTTGGACAGCCCATGTTAGCGTCAGTCCCAATTCTGGTGGAAACCGTCAACAACTGTGGGGGTGTTAACGGCGCGCCCATTTCCCTCGTTCCCAATACCGACGATCAAACCGATCCGACTGCTGGAGCAGATGGAATGACCAAACTGGCTGAAGTGGATAGAGTGGCTGGAGTGGTCGGCTCCTTTGCCAGTAGTGTCTCGTCCGCCGCTGCACCGATCGCCCTGCGCAACAAGGTCATGCTGATTTCTCCCGGTAGCACCAGTCCGGTATTTACGGAACGAGCCAAGAAAGGGGATTTCCAGGGCTACTGGGCGCGCACCGCTCCATCCGACACCTACCAGGCTCAAGCACTTGCCAAACTGGCAATCGAAAAAGGCTTCAAGCGTGCTGCCACCGTTGTCATCAACAATGACTATGGCGTGGGGTTTGAAAAAGAGTTCACGCAGACGTTTAAGCAGTTGGGTGGAACGGTTACCAATGAAGCCAAACCCACCCGCTACGACCCCAAAGCGACCACCTTTGAAACCGAAGTTCAAGCCGCCTTTAGCGGGAAACCTGAAGCCGTTGCTGCAGTCGCCTATGCTGAAACGGGAGCACTGCTGCTGAAAACAGCGTATGAGCAAGGGTTGAGCAAGGGAGTGCAAATTCTGCTAACGGATGGCTCGAAATCAGACCAGTTTGCTGAACAGGTGGGTAAAACCAGCGATGGCAAATTCATCCTGGCGGGTGCGCTAGGAACCGTTCCTGGTGCTGATGGTAAGGCACTAGACGCGCTGACGAAGCTCTGGCAAGCAAAATATGGCAAGCCTCCTGCTGCCTATGCCGCTCAGTCCTGGGATGCTGCAGCGCTACTGGCCCTGTCCGCCCAAGCTGCCCAAGCAAACACGGGCGAGGCAATTCACACCAAACTGCGCGAGGTCGCCAATGCTCCCGGTGTTGAAGTTTCGGACGTTTGTGAAGCACTCAAACTCTTGAAGGATGGCAAGGACATCAACTATCAAGGAGCCAGCGGCAGTGTAGATATTGATCAGAACGGCGATGTGATCGGTGTTTATGATGTTTGGAGAGTCGAGAGCGACGGCAAATTGAAGACCGTTGATAAAGTCAAACCCCAGTAAATTGAGATAATGTTCATTGTTAACTCGTTTCTGATTACCGTCCTCTGTTCAACTCTTGCGGGCAATCTGTTGAAGTTGGCGGGTTTGATCGAGAAGCAAAGTAACATCTTCTTCAGACAGCCGCTGAATGTAGTTAATCTTAATCTCTTCCAACAGGTCGGACAGCAGAATCTGAACTTCGTCTAGATTGTTTTGTCGTTGGGCTTCGGATGCCAGCGTGGAACTGAGATTTTGGATTAAGCGAATGGCGAGTTCGATCGTCTTAGGGTCTTCTAGAGCCGCTTTGAGGGAGTTGTAAGAAGTTTGGGTGATGTCTGAGACGAGGCGTTCGGTGATCTGGGACGGCAAGCTGCCAATGCCGGGAAGTACCTGCAAACCTCGATAGGCCGGAGACTGGTTGAGAACACTGTGGATGCTGTGGCGCAGCAGGGTTTCCAGATCAGGTTGAATTTTGGGAAACACCTGGTAGACCAGGAGCTGAGTCAGATGTTTGGCGATCGCCTCAATCTCGTTGACGTTGTTGATGTCTACATAGCGACGAGAACTGGTGCGTTGCAAAAAGCCCGTTAGTTCGCCCTGTCGAATCGAGTGTTGCACTTGATTGACAACTTGAACCACAACGACTTCGGTGATTTCTTCAGCGATTGCGGACACAAACCCCTGCCGTACCTGCGCATTAATTTGGTGCAGGTCAATGATATTGGCTTGATGCAGCTGAATTGCCGTTGGAATAGTTCGCAGCAGTGCCAGGGGAGGAAAAAACAAACTGAACGGGGTAAACAGGGGCATGTCATACCAGCGCCAGATCATCGCATCCAGCCAGTTCAAACTGGTGAAACGGCGGCTGATATAGAAGGTGCGGGCGAGAAATTCCAGCGCAAATAGAAGGATGAACGGGGCATCTAGCGCCCAGAAATTGTTGGTAAATTCTCCATTCTCACTAATGGTGCGGTAGTAGTTGGTGGCAATCAGGGGCGCGATGGACTGGTCAAACCAGGTTATTTCTTGCTGCCACGTCTGCGGCGAAAGATGGGGGGTATTCCAGAAAAGCGTAAATGCATCGGCTGAAGAGACGTCCGATCGCCTGCCATCACTGACGCGATCGCGCATCCGGTTTTTAATCTTTTCCAGCGTGCCGCTTTTGCCAACCGATTCAAATGGATTCGAGGTAATCAGTTCGGCACTAAGCTTACGCAAATCCGCCAGCGTTGCCTGCACCTCGGCAGATTGTAACCCCGCTTCTAGCCCTTTCTGATTCACCTGCTGCCTGAGTCGTTCTACCGCATTCAGATAGCTCTGCGTATCCGGATGATATTCAATGCCTTTCACAGGGTCATACAAACAGGTCACAAACGATTCCTGGGTCTGTCGAGGCGGTTTGGCAGACGAGTCCTGGCAAGAAATTTGGGGAATCGGAATGGCAATGACTTGATGAGTCAGTGGGATCGGAATGTTACCCTGCAGCCAAAAATTGCGCCAGGGAACATAGGTCAGGTCAAACAACACCAACCCCAGGTTTGCCGCTGCCGCGATCGCCATCAACCGCTCGAACCAAAGATTCTTACGCCGTTTCGACGGTTTTGGCGACGAATATTTTCGCAGCGACATGATGCACAGGGAACAGGGTTACAGGGAACAGCGTACAGGAAATTAGCGGCTGATCGGCAATTTTGTCTAACTTGACGGATTTCAGGAGTGCTACCCAACTGCTGACTAATGTAGAGTTTTTGGGCTGCTCACAGCGCAGAGTTGCCAGGGTGGTAACGGTGTCAAACCAGAGACCGTTGTTGGCGTATAGGCTGACGCGATCGCTCGGTTTTGCCGTTGCTAGCTGATTTTCCAGTCCCGGCGGAACCGCCACCCGCTGTACCCAACCGCTGACCTGCATGTTGTTGATTGGATCGTCAGCACTGCAAACCAGCGTCACAGACCAGTAGTAGTCTTGTCCGAGGGTCAACGGGGCAACCTTTTCATCGTTTGGTAAGGCTAGACTGGCAACGCCGGGTTCGCCAGTAATATTCATTGTTGTTTCATAGACCAGTTCTTGCTCTGGGTCTTGCTCATTGCCCTGGTATAAACTGAATTTGAGCAATTTGGCTCTCGTTTTGGGGACATACCAGAAGAAGCGGGGGTACTCTGCTGTTGTGAGTCCTAAATTGGTTTGCGGGACTAAGGCCGTTAATACCGAGGAACCTTGAACACAGGCAGGACCACGAGTGCCAGCCCCTTCTCGCCGTCCAGGAATCCCTCGTTTGGGTGGCTTAAATTCCACGGCGATCGCCGCTACGGATAAACTGCAAATCATTAGCCCAAGGCAGACTCCCACCCAGCGCTTAAGAAATGCAACAGAGTTGGACAACCGCATACACGCAATCCTCCAGGTTTGAGTCAAAATCTCTCAGAAAGAGTAACATCATGGCTGGGACTAATTCTCCAGTAGTCGATACGACAATTTATAAAGTTCCGGGTAAGAGGCTGTTTGAAAAGGTATGGTTTGTGATGCTAAACACTCAGTAATCCCCCTGGCCCTCCTTAATAAACCGTCCCTACGGACAAGAACAACATTTTTGAAACACGACCAGCGCACCACCATGAGGTTATTTCTTAACCAGCCCTAAGTTCTCACCCCAAGGCAATCCATCCAAATCTGGCTATCCGCATTCAACGAAACAGTTTGACTGATGGGACTAATACGTTTTGCACCTCGATGTAGGGTTTATCTTTCAGGATCCATCGTTCTAGGATTTCTGATTCAGGCTGGTTCAGCGACGCCGGTTTCTGGACTGGAAGTTTCTGGGCTGGAAGAAATGTCATCGCCCGAAACGGCTGCGATCGCCCAGGTGCCCGATCCAACCCGACAGGTACCGGATCCGAATCGCGATCGCCTGATTCAACCCGCCCCCACCCCGACTCCCTTACCACCCTCCCAAACAGAGCCGGTTCTGCCCACCCCTCCAACGCCTACTCCATCGCCAACCCCATCACCAGAACCTTCCCCTGCACCCACGACACGAATCCCAATTACACGGATTGAGGTTACCGGTAGCACGATGCTCAAACCAGCCGACTGGATCCCAATCACCCAGCCGTTGGAAGGGCGCTCCGTTACGTTGGAAGAACTGCGTCAGGTGGCCGATGCTATTACTCAGCTTTACCTCGATCGCGGCTACATTACCTCCAGGGCCATTCTGGTAGACCAAACGATCAAAGATGGAGTGGTGCAGATTCGAGTGGTTGAGGGGTCTGTTCAAGAGATTCAGGTTGAGGGCAATCGTCGCGTTAAGGATTCCTACATTCGCAGTCGGGTGGGGTTGGGCGTCCGTCCGCCTTTGAATCGAGATCAGTTGGAAGATCAACTCAGATTGTTGAAAATCGATCCCCTGTTTACCAATGTTGAAGCTAGCCTGCGACCGGGAACCCAACTGGGTCAGAGTATTTTGGTGGTTCGGGTTGTCGAAGCAAAGTCCCTAAGTGGGCTAATTACCGTAGACAACTACTCCCCGCCCAGCGTGGGGTCAGTTCGCCTCGGGGGAGCGCTGAGTTACCGCAACATCACAGGTTACGGGGATGAGGTGAGTCTGTCCTACTTTCGTACCACGGCTGGTGGGGCAGACATTTTGGACTTTGGCTATCGGCTGCCCGTCAACCCCCGAAATGGCACGATCCAATTGCGGGTTTCGCCGAATTGGAACCGAATTATTACTCCGGAGTTTGCAGACCTGGAAATTGAAGGTGAATCGCAGCTTTATGAAATCAGCTTTCGACAGCCAATCATCCGCAATCCGCGGCGCGAATTTGCACTGTCGCTGGGGTTTACCGTTCAAAACGGGCAAACCTTCCTGTTTCAAGACATCCCCTTTCCCTTTGGGATTGGTCCCGATGAGGAAGGCAATAGCCGTACTCGGGTGCTCAAGTTTGGGCAGGACTATGTGAAGCGAGATCCGTTTGGGGCCTGGGCGCTGCGATCGCAATTCAGTTTTGGACTCGGCATTCTCGACGCCACGCTCAACGACGCCCCGATTCCGGATGGGCGGTTTGTGAGCTGGCTGGGTCAGGTGCAGCGGGTACAACGCATCGGCACCAACCAACTGCTGATTCTCCAGGGCGATGTTCAACTCACTCCTAACAGCCTGCTTCCCTCGCAGCAGTTTGTGATTGGGGGTGGACAATCACTGCGCGGCTTCCGGCAAAATGCCCGTTCGGGTGACAACGGCTTCCGCATTTCCATTGAAGATCGGATTACCTTTTTGCGGGATGAGGCCGGAGTTCCGATTGCCCAACTGGCTCCGTTTATTGACTTCGGCAAAGTCTGGAATGTATCAGACAATCCCAATCCTCAGCCAAGCCAGCAGTTTCTGGCAGGGGCCGGTTTAGGCTTCCTGTGGCAACCCTATCCAGGACTGAATATCCGACTGGACTATGCGTTTCCGTTTTTGCGCTTGCGCGATCGCGGTAATGATGTCCAGGACTCTGGCTTCTACTTCAGTGTGGGCTATCAATTTTGAAGTGTTTGAGTGTTGGATGGAGAACCGACTGCTGGTAGAGTTATTGCCTGCGGCGATCGTCTCCAAATACCTGACCTTCATGCAACCCGCCAATCTGGCAGCATTCTTTGCAAATGCTGCCAGCGAAGCAGTTGCCTGTAAATAGACGAGGACATCTGAATGGAAAAGCCAACACAAGGACATTGCCCGTGTTGGCTTTAGGTAGGATGACTCAGAAATGTTAAAAATCAACAAGACACTTTGAGTAGGTTGGGTTTCGTGCCTCAACCCAACAGCAGGAGGAGCTTGATGGGTTTCGCTATCGCTCTACCCATCCTACAAATAATCAAGGTGACCTACTTATTTGCGAAAAAGCGGCTAGGGAGCCAGAGCGTGTCCTCGCAATAGACTGCCGATGGTTTTTGCAGTCACTTTGAGCTGCACTAGTGGATTCATCGGTACGACGGTTTTGTAGAGGTAGCTGTCGAAGGTGAGCTTCTGAACATCCATGTCAGCGCACATTTCAACAAACGCCTCACGAGCGGCATCGGAGCGGTAGAAGACGCGTTGCAGCAAATCCAGCACCAAATAAGTTGTCCCGTACTGCTTATCCCACCGCTTCAGGTAGACCTTGAGATCCTGCTCAGTGGGAACGCGCGCTCCGTTGTTGGAGAACTCCACAACCGCCTCTGCACACATCCGGGCAGACTTGGCCGCGAAGTAAATGCCTTCTCCAGAGGACTTGGTGACCGTTCCAGCGGCATCGCCGACCAGCGCCACCCGACCCACCACACGACGCGGTCTGGGATGTTCGGGAATCGGGTGGGCCTCAACGCGGATGATTTTGCCACCCCGCAGTCTGGCGGCCGCACGAGTGCGAATTCCGGCCTGCAGTTGCTTAATCCGAGCCTGGTTTGGCTTCATGGTGCCAGTACCAACGGCAACGTGGTCGTACTTGGGAAAGACCCAGGCGTAGAAGTCTGGAGAGACATCATCGCCGACGTACATTTCCGCCAGATCTTCGTAGTACGCCATCTTGTCATCCGGCAAGCGAATCCGCTCCTGGAAGCGATCGCGTAGTTATAATCCCCCGCATCAATTGCCTTAGCCACGCGGGAGTTTGCTCCATCTGCGCCAATCACCAGATCCACCTGTAGGGTTTTGTTTTCCCCCTCCAGGCTGCCGCTGGAATGGTCAGCATAGTGCAAGGTGTAGGGATCTTTATCGTTATTGGGGATTTCCAGCTTGTGCAGGGTGCCGTTGATCACGGTAGCGCCCAGTTTGGCGGCGCGATCGCGCAAGAAGCCATCCAGCACCTCCCGACGGCACATGCCGATGTATTCATCGTCTTTTAGTGTGCTGCCGATGTTCACCTCAACATTGGAGGGTGAGATCATCTTCATCTTGCGCACACGCCGGTCAATAATTTCTGGGGGCAAGTCAAACTCGCTCACCATGCAGAGTGGAATGGCACCACCGCAAGGCTTCACATTGTCTAACTTGCGTTCAATTAAATAAGTTTCAATCCCTGCTTTTGCCAAAACTTCTGCAGCAGAGGAACCAGCAGGGCCTCCACCGACCACAGCAACCCGTAGTGCCAAAATGTTTCTCCTAAAATCTCTAGAAGCTACGAGAAAGCATCGTATCACGGACATTTTGCATAGCTGACGCCATTGACCGAGATCCGGACAAGTTGAAATAGAGTTTAACAATCCCTGAAACAGTGCTTAACGAAAAGAGTAAGAACCGAAAGGTTACAAAACTAACGAACCACTAGTACACCAGGGCAGAAATAACTAGCCCGTTAAAAGTCAGTAAAGAGCTGATCCCGTAATCGTTTCTGATTTCGTACTTCTGATTTCGTACTTCTGACTTCTTGCCCTAGTCATTGCGATTTCCGTTGTAGCGAGTCCGCAAGTAGTTAAGAATGTCCTGGATTGAAGTCTGGAATGAAGCCCGGTCAAGGTTTGCCTGATTGCGATCGCGTTCTGCCTGTTCCCCCTGGTCTCGAACCGTTTGCGATAATTCGGCAACCGTCACCGTCAATGTGTTAAGGCGACTGGTCAGGAGCTGAATATCCTGTTGAATGAACAATTGATTGTCAGCAACGCGGTCAAGCCGTCTATCCGTTGCCTCAGCATGAGTAACTAACACCGAAAGCACTTGATCCATTTCCTCAAAGGTCATCGTCAAACTCCGGCTTTCTGTAAACCATCACTGCAAAATTATTACCTAACTTGTGATATTTTCCCGATTTTTGGTGCTATTGTACTAATTCCAGTGAGGATGCTCAACTTAAACGGAAAAGGTAGGTGATAGAGGGAAAACGACATACCGGATTCTACGTTTCCGTCTATCGTCTGCTGTCTATCACCTACCAGCCTTCAGCAAAAGGTAAGTTTTTGGGTGCGAGGTGTGAGTGGGTAGGGATAGGGAGAGAGGGGGTTCAAGAAGTTAAAGCACAGTTTTTAAGAGATGCCTCGGAAGCCAGGAAAACTCAACCTACAATCCGCAATCCTTACGCTTGACACCTACTACCTTACCAACGACTAAGTAGGTGGACATAAATAAACGTAGGATGTGTTAGGCGGAGCCGTAACGCATCAATCCTTTGAGCAGCATGGGTTACGCTATCGCTAACCCATCCTACGGTGGTCTGACAACCAATAACCAATGACCAATGACCAATGACCCACTAAAGATTTAGCGCCAACTGCAATTGAGGCTTGGAATTCGTTTCTGGGACTGGAGTAGGACTGGTGGTAACAGCAGGGCAATAGCGGGAAAAGGCGCAACGATCGCACTGCTTACCAGGGGTGGGTTCCCAACCGCGATCGTGGCGCAACCGTATGGCTAAATGGCTGATCATCTGCTGCACCTGTTTGCGATGGGCTGGGGTTGCCTGAAAGCGAACCTTTTCCCCAGTGCGCAAAAACAACAAACTCAAGTACTTCAAACTGCGGTGATAGGTCTGCTCCAAAGCCAGGTAGTAGAGACCGATCTGAATATCCATTTCCGAGGTATCTGGAAGTTTTACCTCGCGGCTCGATTTGTAATCGATCAGTTCTAATCCGCCGCTGAGAAAATCAATTCGGTCATAGCGACCGACAATAATGAACTCCAAATTCTCAACGTGTAGACGCCCCTGAATTTTGCCCTCAACTGCGAGTGGCTGAGTGAGTGCTACCTCATGGGCAATAAAGCGCCAGTAATACTTTTCCAGGATTTCCATGCCTTCCATGACCTGGCTGGCAGTTAATCCAGCCGAGTGTTGTCGCCAACAGTGGTGCACCCAATGGATGTCTGGTAAGGGATTTTGGTAGTGCCAATCTCGATGGCATTGAGCCAGCGCTTGATGCAGAGCAGTTCCCAACGCTGGCGACCCAAAACAATCGTTGCTGACTAACTTGCGCTCGTACCGTAAGTAATAAGCGTAGGGACAGCGGTTGTAGGTTTGAAGCTTAGTTGCCGAAATTTGGTAAGTCATAGGGGATGGGTGTCGTTGGCGTAGGGGCGGGGTTAGCAGGTGATTGAACGCTTAAACCAAAGGCGATCGGCAAAACCCGCTCCTACAGAAGATTGCCTGGTGTAAATTTTCCGGTGGCGTAGGGGCAGGTTTTGCCAAAGGTTTTGCTAAAATCCCCAGATTGTCTACTAAACCTGCCCCTACAGAGGTCGTCCATCACCAGAAAATTTACAGGTGGGAAGATTGCGGTTTGATCAAATTCGTATTCCTTAGTTTTGCCCAATTGGACGCTTGAATAGCGCATCTAGATAGATGCGGGACGCTTGACGATGGTGTAGTTTTTCGGGAGCGGCTTCAGTATGGTTTGCAGCAAGAACAACGATAGGGCAGCCGTGATCACCCGATCCTGATCCCAATCCGGGCGCATCTCTAGATAATTGCCGAGCGATTCGTGCAGAATTTCAGGAATTTCGACCAGGAGACTTACATGGGTATTCATAGAATCTCAACTCTTAGCAGGAATAGTGCGTTGGCTGTTGCATCAATGCGCCAATGGCAAGCTCAGCCCCGCTGACGATCGCCCTATCCCAAAACCAGGTAAGGTGTAGGGTTATCGTCCACAGAGGTCAGCGCAGTTGTGTGCAAGTCGCCTCATTCTCAGCCGAACGAGCAAGCTTGTCAATGTTGCGAAATATTGCAGAAGACTTTAGATCAAAAAAAGGTCTACGAAAGAATCGAGGTTTCAAGCTGTTTTTCGTTACAGATGTTCATGAAAAATGGGGACACTGATTTGAAGCGGGGGGGAGAATTTGGAGTCGCGATCGCGGTGGCAAAGTCCGATTGCTGCGTTCATCTTGTGGAAAACAAGTCTAAATCTGTGGAAAACATGTGGAGAGGGTGTGGAAAGAAATGAAATCAGCTGTGGAAAGAGTGTGGAATTTCTGGGGAAAAGCTAAGCAAATGCTAAGAATTGCAAATTTTTTGATTGTTAGGATTTGATGGTTAGCTACCCGGATCAATAGATTTAGATCACTGCAGACGATAGAAGAACCCAATGCCAGGAGTCCCTCGCCTGGATTTCTAATCCCGCTCCCGTGCTGCTAACGCTTTCCTGCTCGCTCTGCTTTTCCAATTCCCCCTCTCCTCATCCCCTTAGCCCCCCTCTCCCCTCACCCCTCCGTAGAGACGCGATTAATCGCGTCTCTACCCTCCCTCACCCCTCTCACCCCCCTTCTGCCGTTGGTAGCGTTCCTTAAAGCGCCGCTGTTGTTGGTTATGATCCACGACAGAATTGGGATAACCACAGCGATCGCGCTCCTCAGCCGAAATCTTTCCGGTTACCAACTCCTCCGTATCGACGCTTCTCAACTCTGGAATCCACTGTCGAATGTATTCGGCCTCTGGATCGAACTTCTGGGATTGACTCGCCGGGTTGAAAATCCGCAGTGGCTTCGGATCCATGCCGCTGGAGGCACTCCACTGCCAGCCGCCGTTGTTTGCCGATAAGTCACCATCCACCAGCCTCTGCATAAAGTACTTTTCGCCCCATTGCCAGTTGATGATTAAGTCTTTAGTCAGAAAGCTGGCCACAATCATGCGGCAACGGTTGTGCATCCAGCCAAGTTGATTTAACTGCCGCATGGCCGCATCAACAATGGGATAGCCTGTTCTGCCCTCGCACCATGCCTGAAATAGATCTTCGTTGTTCTCCCAGGGAAAGTCTTTGAACAGTTGTCGGTAGGGGCCATTGGCGAGTTCTGGGAAAAAATACAACGCATGTTGGTAGAACTCTCGCCAGGCCAGTTCTTGTTGCCAGACGCGAATTCCGTCACGGGCTTCATCACTGCGAGTGTTTTCGTGTGCCTGAACGGTTGCCTCCCAAATGGTGCGAATTCCAATCGCCCCAAACTTGAGCGCACAGCTCAGTTGAGATGTACCTGGATTGGCCGGGAAATTGCGCTGTTCGGCATACTCGGCGATCGCTACGATCGCAAACTCCGTCTAAAGCTTTCCATCCCATTGAC
>JAAUSG010000067.1 GCA_012034055.1 Leptolyngbyaceae cyanobacterium RU_5_1
AGACCCCCCGCTTTTGTGGGGATCCCTAAACTCCCCCCCACACCCCCCCCGCAAGGGGATTGGTTTTTGATACCGGAAGACTTTTGGTATAACAACCTGGCCTGTGGTATCGAGGTCTTCTGCATTTCACCGTCAATCCCTTCTAGAGGGGGTACTGCTGCGCAGAAGCAAGCTACGGGGGACGCAACCATCCCCTGGAGTTGGGTTTTTTGGGGGGCTGCCCCCCAAGCAGTGGGTTTTGCAACCACAGTTTTCCTTCACGACCTTGAAACCACCGTGCTGATTAAGGGGTCCAGGGGGATCTTGCACACCTTTGCTACAAGCAGGAGGACTTTTAATCCATCCGCTTAGATTTAATGTTACGAAAAATAACGTATCACACGCCCTCCTCCAAGTGGAGGAAACCGAACGAGATTCGCAAAGTAAGGGTTCCTGGACAACGTTAGAATACATATTTGAAGTTATAAATGTTGCTGGATACCTGATGGGTTAAGCTGGCATGTCCTACCCCCCTAAACGACACTTTCGATTGCACCGATACGCTCTAAAGCGTGCGGCAGGACATTCTCGGCCAAACCGTCGCCGTTCTGTACTGGTGTTGCTGATTCTGTTGCTGCTTTGGAGCCTTTGCCTGGGAATTGGATTGGCACAGGCAACCGAGCCGCGACAAATTGATACGCTTACTCAAGCTTCTCCGGCGTCTAAGCCTGTTGATACAACAGCGGCGATCGGTACGGTGGATGTGGTCTCTGAGCGCTACCAGGCGGGTCAGACGCTTTACCTGGAAAACTGCGCCACCTGCCACCTCGGACTGCCCCCGGCTGTGATGCCATCTGAAACATGGCGACAGCTTCTGCAAGATTCCCAGCACTACGGGGCCGAGATCAAGCCGTTGGATGAATTTGAACGGCAGATCGCCTGGCAGTATCTGCGGCAATACTCGCGCCCACACATGGCCGGTGAATCAATTCCCTACCGGGTTTACCAGTCTCGCTTCTTTAAATCGCTTCATCCCAGAGTCAAGTTTGCCCAGCGAGTCAACCTGAATGGCTGCATTTCTTGCCATCCTGGCGCAGACAAATACGACTTCCGTAGCCTGAGTGCCGAGTGGCAGAATGCGCCGTGAAACTGCTTCAAACACGCAGCATGTCGAGGTTAGCTGCCTGTTTAGGATTATTGAACTACCGTCATTGACTGAAATTGAAATTTAGAAATTTATTGAACTATTGTCGCCATGTTGAAAACGCTGTTGGGTGACCCAAACACACGCAAGCTCAAGAAATATCAGCCCATTGTGACTGAAGTTGCACTCCTGGAGGACGAGATTAAGCCACTCTCAGATCAAGAGTTACAGGCTAAAACAACCGAGTTCAAACAGCGCCTGGAAAAAGGTGAGTCGCTGGAGGAGATTTTGCCAGAGGCGTTTGCCGTTGTTCGAGAAGCAGCACGGCGGGTATTGGGGATGCGCCACTTCGATGTGCAAATTCTGGGGGGCATGATTCTCCACGAAGGGCAAATTGCCGAGATGAAGACTGGGGAAGGCAAGACGCTGGTGGCGACTCTGCCTTCCTACTTAAATGCTTTGACGGGCAAAGGGGCGCATGTTGTCACAGTCAACGACTACCTGGCTCGTCGAGATGCGGAGTGGATGGGGCAAGTTCATCGCTTCCTGGGGTTGAGCGTTGGGCTGATTCAGCAGACAATGACCCCCGCTGAACGTCAGCACAACTACGCCTGTGACATTACGTATGGCACCAATAGTGAGCTGGGGTTCGACTATCTGCGCGACAATATGGCGACCTCAATGGAGGATGTGGTGCAGCGCCCGTTCAACTACTGCGTCATCGACGAGGTCGATTCGATTCTGGTTGACGAAGCCCGTACCCCGCTGATTATTTCAGGGCAGGTGGAGCGACCGAGTGAGAAATACATCCGGGCGTCCGAGATTGCCCTGGCGCTGAATAAAGATGACCACTACGAGGTGGATGAGAAGCAGCGCACCATTCTACTTACGGATGAGGGGTTTATTCAGGCAGAGCAGTTGCTGGGTGTTTCAGATTTGTTTGATCCTAAAGATCCGTGGGCGCATTACATCTTCAATGCGATTAAAGCAAAAGAGCTGTTTATCCTGGATGTGAACTACATTGTGCGCGGTGGTGAAGTGGTGATTGTGGATGAGTTCACAGGACGGGTGATGCCGGGACGACGCTGGAGTGATGGGCTGCACCAAGCGATCGAAGCCAAAGAAGATGTCGAAATTCAGCCGGAAACCCAAACCCTGGCGACGATTACTTACCAAAACTTCTTCCTGCTCTATCCCAAACTGGCAGGCATGACTGGAACTGCCAAGACAGAAGAAGCGGAGTTTGGCAAGATTTATAACCTGGAAGTGACGACGATTCCAACGAACCGCACCAATATTCGGCGGGATTTGTCTGATGTGGTTTACAAGACCGAAGAGGCCAAGTGGCGATCGATCGCCGCTGAGTGTGCTGAGATGCACGAAGTCGGTCGTCCAGTGCTGGTCGGGACAACCAGTGTGGAAAAGTCAGAACTACTCGCTCGTCTGCTCAGTGAGCGTGATGTTCCCCATAACCTGTTGAACGCCAAGCCGGAAAACGTGGAGCGGGAGTCGGAGATTGTAGCGCAGGCGGGACGGAAAGGGGCCGTGACGATCGCCACCAACATGGCAGGACGCGGTACAGACATCATCCTGGGTGGAAACGCTGAATATATGGCCCGCCTGAAAGTGCGGGAATATTTCATGCCTCGAATTGTGCAGCCAGAGGAGGATGAGTTTGCGATTACGGATGTCCCCGGAGCACACGGCGGACGCAGTGGGGGTCAGGGTTTTGTTCCCGGTCGTAAGGTAAAAACCTGGAAAGCCTCACCCCAGATCTATCCGACTCAGCTCCCGAAGCCGACCGAAAAGATGCTGAAAGAAGCCGTAGATTTTGCCGTGAAGGAGTACGGGGAGCGATCGCTGCCAGAACTGGAGTCCGAGGATAAGGTAGCGGTTGCCTCTGAAAAAGCCCCCACCGATGATCCGGTGATTCAAAAGCTGCGCGATATTTACAACAAAATTCGCGAAGAGTACGAAGCCTTTACCAGGGCCGAACACGAGGAAGTGGTCAACCTGGGTGGACTGCATGTGATTGGCACCGAGCGTCACGAATCTCGCCGGATCGACAACCAACTGCGCGGACGCGCTGCACGGCAGGGCGACCCCGGTTCCACCAAGTTCTTCCTCAGCTTGCAAGATAACCTGCTGCGGATTTTTGGCGGCGATCGCGTCGCCGGGTTGATGAACGCTTTCCGGGTCGAAGAAGACATGCCGATTGAGTCGGGGATGTTGACGCGATCGCTGGAAGGGGCACAGAAGAAAGTTGAAGTGTACTACTACGACATCCGTAAGCAGGTGTTTGAGTACGACGAAGTCATGAACAAACAGCGGCGTGCCATTTATGCTGAACGTCGTCGCGTTCTGGAAGGGCAAGACCTGAAGGAACAGGTGATCAAATACGCCGAGTTGACAATGGATGACATTGTCAATGCCTACATCAATCCCGAACTGCCCTCGGAGGAATGGGAACTCGACAAACTCACCAGCAAGGTGAAGGAATTTGTTTACCTGCTGGCAGATCTGGAACCCAAGCAGCTAGAGGATCTGTCCATGGGTGAACTGAAAGCCTTCCTGCATGAACAGGTGCGAATTGCCTACGACATGAAAGAAGCCCAAATTGACCAGCTCAAGCCCGGACTGATGCGAGACGCCGAACGGTTCTTCATCCTGCAGCAAATCGACACCCTCTGGCGGGAGCATCTGCAGCAGATGGATGCCCTACGTGAATCCGTTGGCCTGCGCGGCTACGGTCAGAAAGACCCGCTGATTGAGTACAAGAGCGAGGGTTTTGAACTGTTCCTGGAAATGATGACCGATATTCGCCGTAATGTCGTCTACTCCCTGTTCATGTTCCAGCCCCAGGCTCAACCAGCTCAAGCTGCAGCTACCGAAGACGAAGGTGTCCTTGAGGTTGAGGAGTTGTAGGGTTGTTAATGAGGAGTTGAGGAGTTGAGCTTACCCTTTACCCTTCATCCCTTTACCCTGCACCGTCTAGTAATCCACCGCACTAGAGACTTCCTTCCCTCTCTGCTAGGCTAGAAGCGGCGAGGGGATGAGGATATGCACAAGTTACTGACTGGTCCGTTAACGATCGAACAGGTTCAGGTGCCGATCGCTGGATTACTGCCTCGACTGAATGGGTTGCGTCTCGTTCAGCTCTCAGATTTTCATTTTGATGGTATCCGGCTGTCGAAAGCGCTGTTGGAGGAGGCGATCGCGGCGACGAATGCGGCACAGCCCGATCTGGTGTTGCTAACGGGCGACTTTGTCACCGATGACCCACAGCCGATTCATAAGCTAGCGGAATGGCTGGGTCAGCTACAAAGTCAATTTGGTGTGTATGCGGTGCTGGGCAATCACGACATTCGCTACCGGCGATCGCGGTCAGAAGTTACCACTGCATTGAGCGATCGCGGAGTTCGCGTCCTGTGGAATGAGATTGTCTATCCGGTCGGGACTGAGCTGGCAGTGGTTGGACTGGCTGATTACTGGTCCTCTGACTTTGAACCTGCCCCCGTAATGGCGCAACTCGATGACGCGATTCCTCGCCTCGTTCTTTCCCACAATCCCGATACGGCTGAACGGCTGCAGCGGTGGCGCATTGATCTCCAGCTTTCCGGACATACCCACGGTGGACAGGTGTTCCTGCCTGGGATTGGCAATATGGCTAATCACACGGCGGCGCTATACCGAAGTCTGCCCAAACGATTTAAACGCTGGGTTCCCTTGCTGAAAGAATGCTCCACAACCATGAAACATTGGGAGTGGGCCCAGGGGCTGCACCAGGTTGGACAGAATTGGCTTTACGTCAACCGAGGCTTGGGCACCTATCTTCCTTGCCGCCTGTTTTGCCCGCCAGAGGTGACGGTGATTACCTTGTTGGCGAACCGCTGACCAGACGCAGCACCAGACGGCTTGTGATGCGACCGTCGTCCAGTTTATAGAGATTGAATTCTCCCCCAATTTGCTTCATTAAGGATTGGCAGACTAACAGGTGCAAACCGGGGGGATAATCCAGCAGGGAAGGGGTGAGCCAATCGGGTTGACCGGACTCCAGTTCACTGATCAAGCGCGTGTCGATCTGACCATTATCGGTAATCGAGAGTTCTAGCCAGCGGCTATCAATTTGGCGACACCAGATGTCAACTCGCCCACCCGGACTGCACCGTTCGGAGGCGACCAGCAGTAGCTCGTATAACACCAGCTCGATTTTGATGATGTCTCCACCCAGGGTGAGGTTGGTCTCATTGTGAACTTGCAACCAGAGTTGCCGCTGCTTAAATACCTCATCCACCCGTTCCAGCGATCGCTTCAGCAGCGTGACTAAGGAAATCGTGGTGGGATAGGTGCGCAGTTTCCACTGTTCGTCCTCAATCACATGGGTAAGGGGTGCGATCGTGTCTTTGAGTTGGCGTAAGAGCTGCTGCTGACGGGTGGCGAGCAGGGGTTCCTTGGGAGCGTCTAATTCATTCAGGCGTTTGAGTCCGGCCGCTACGGAGCGGTGAGTTTCTTCTAAACGACGGTGTTTGTACCAGTTCAGTCGCTCCAGGTCGAGACGCTGAGTAGTGAGTCTACTGGTGAGGGTGAGGTAGCGGTGCGCCCAGGCAAATTGGTTGGCCAGCGTACTGAGCGCCATCTGATGCCGCTCTGCCCAGCGACGTTTCGCCTCATCCACCACCACGACAATGCCGGTTGGCTCATGATCGGGAGCCGTCCGCAACACGGCAACCAGGATTTGACCAATTCCCGCGCCGTACAGCCAATGGCGGCTGGTTGCCGGAATATCTTGAATCGCCAGCGGCAAGCTGTCTTTGTTCTCCAGGGCCCAGCGAACCAGCAAATCTGTGCTGAGGGGAACCGGGGCATCCACGTTTGCGGCAAAGCGATCGTTGGGGGATGGCGATGACACTATGCGACCAGACGTTTGACCGGGCAGCCAGCTCACCAGAACGGCCAGCGGAGCCTGCAGCACGTAGGCAATGTGCTGCAGGGAAGCCCGCTCTAACTGCACTAGCTCATGGGTCTGTTGCATCGTCTTCAGCCCCTCTTGAGTTGCCTGGCTGATGTTCTGGAGCTGTTCAGTTTGCCGCTGCAGTTGCCATTGGTGCAGGATGAAGCCGATTTGCTGACTGACCACGCGCACCAACTCGCGTTCGACGCGGCTCCAGGTGCGAGGGGCTTCATGGCAGATGAGCAGCACCCCTTCCAACTCATGACCGATCGAGGTGTTGCAGAGAATCAGCGATCGCACCCCCAATTCCAGCAGGCGATCGCGCCAGGCCACCAGTTTCAGGTCGCCATCCAGATTCTCGATCGCAACGGCTTCCATGCTTTTTGCAGCAACAGGCGATCCGACTCGTTGAGGGCGTCTAGCGGCAGCATCAACGGACGCCGGTTGTTAGGGTGACTCTGATAGCAGATTTCAAACGTATTCAGGTCTTTGTCATACAGGAGCACCAGAAATCGCTCCGCTTTCAAGCGCTTGCACATCCGGTCTGCGGTTTGCTTGAGCGTCGATTTCCAATCGTCTTCGTCATAAATGGAGCGGGCAATCTCAGCGGTCAGTTCCTGGTCCAGCCGAATCTGTTCGATGGTGGTTTCCATCTCATCCAAGGGAGCCATCAGAGCAATCATTTGCGCCGCTCCCCGCACAAAGTTCTTTTCGCCCTCCGTCCAGATCCGGGCATCCTGTCCTTCCACCGCTAAAAAGCCCAGGAGTTCGCCTTGAAACAAAATCGGAGCGGCCAGCAGCGATCGCGCCCGGATTTGCTGCATCAACCGACTCGTGGTATCTCCCTTGAGGGAGCTATGGGCCTCCCCAATGGCGACCACCTGATCGGACGCCAGGGCTTGATAAAACCCGCCCACCTCCTGCAACGTAATTCCAGATGAGGCCTGATTGACTTCCCCAAATCCGCCTGCTCGTTGCCGATTGCCAATTCTGCGCCAGAAGTAGCGCCGTTCCCGCTCATACCAGTAGACGCTGGTGCGAGTTGGGAGAACGAACTGCTGCGTCTCCTCGACCACGGCTTCCAGTCGATTGCCCAAACCCGCCAGCGATCGCAAGCGCGCCAGCAACAGCAGCAACGGTTCATCCAGCGGCTTCACCTGCTGTCGTTGCCATTCGGTCTCAATTTTGTACAGGGCAGCCGCGTACTCTCCCAGAATCATCGACAGCCGCGCTTTCTCATCTGATTTCGGCGAGACGCCCCAATGGGGAGTCCCCAAGAGCGCCACCCCATAGCAGCGATCGCGGTAACGAATCGGGAAAATGACCGTGCCTTGAATATCAAACTTCTGAGCCGCCTTGCGCCATTCCCCCGCCCGTAGCTCTGCCCGCAAATCGGGTACTGCAACGGGACGCTGCTGAATCACCACCTGCTCTAAAACGTCACCTGGATTAAGGGTGAACCGCTGCTTTAGAATCGATGCTTCCCCGGTTGGTGTGATGCCCCCCTGCCCAAAGATCCGATGTTCGAGGCGATCGTACAGTCCAATCCAAATCAGACTGTACTCTAGCTCGGTATGAAGGTAGTTAATCACGGTATCGATGAGTACATCGGAATTCTCCTCTTCCCGCAAAATCTGCAAGACGCGCCCCAGAGTAACCACCTGCTTATTGTAAGTATTTGGGCTATTTGGCTCCTTCTGCTGAACCATTTCAATGAAAGATGTTTACGTGAGTGTTCTTTAAACAATAATGAACGAAATTGAATGGATCTGCGTCACCCTTAGTCCTCACCCCTAGCCACGGCTGACCGATCAGTTTGGGTAGTCCCTAGTAGCAAATTACACCTATCCTTGCAAACATTGGTGTCAAATGCGGTAACTTCGACTACTGACTCCTGCTACCATCCTAGTCGTTAAACCTCTATGGATATTTATCAATCACTCCTCCGTCCAGTGCTCTTTTCTGGATTAAAAGCCGACCCAGAATGGCTGCATCAGTATAGCTTGAGAACACTCAGCGGGTTGGATCGTCCCAATCCGAATTTGCTAACCCGCTGGATACAAACCCGATTGCAGCAGTCTTATGGTTTAACCGATTCGCGCCAACAGCAAACGCTTTGGAATTTATCCTTTACCAACCCGATTGGATTGGCTGCCGGATTCGACAAAGACGGGATTGCCTCTGGTATTTGGTCTCACTTTGGCTTTGGCTTCGCTGAACTGGGCACCGTCACCCATCAGGCACAACCTGGCAATCCTCAGCCACGCCTGTTTCGCCTACCACTGGATCAAGCCGCTCTCAACCGAATGGGATTCAATAATCAGGGAGCAGCGGCGATGGCAGAGACGTTGAGGCGGAGATGGGGAGGTAGGGGAGGTGGGGGAGTAGAGGGAGTAGGGGGAGCAAATACTCAATCTTCAATCTTCAATCTTCAATCTTCAATTCCTCGCCCTCCCTTTCCCCTTGGTATCAACCTCGGTAAGTCCAAAGTCACTCCCCTCGAACAGGCGGCGGGAGACTACCTGGCAAGTTTTCGGTTACTGAAGGAGTGGGGAGATTACTTTGTAGTGAATGTGAGTTCGCCAAATACGCCGGGGCTGCGATCGCTGCAGGCAACCGAGCAGCTTGAGCCGATTTTGCAGGCATTGCAGCAGGAAAATAGCGATCGCAAGCCCTTGCTGGTGAAGATTGCGCCAGATTTGGACTGGGGCGCGATCGCGGATGTCCTGGAACTGGCCCAGCAGCACCAACTGGCAGGCATCATCGCCACTAACACCACCATTCGTCGAGAGGGTCTCAAAACTCAGATCATTGAAGCGACCGGAAAGCCTGTTCAGGAGGAAGCAGGCGGCATCAGCGGTGCTCCCCTACGCCAGCGCTCCACCGACGTGATTCGCTTCATTTATCAAGAGACCCAGGGCACACTCCCCATCATCGGCGTCGGCGGCGTGTTCACCGCAGAAGATGCCTGGGAAAAAATCACTGCTGGAGCCAGTCTGGTACAGGTCTACACCGGTTGGATTTACGAAGGCCCCGGAATGGTACGGCGAATTTTAGCAGGACTAGTGCAGAAGATGGAGGAACAGGGGATGAAGGCGATCGCAGAGGCAGTTGGAGTGGGAGGGAGGGTAAAGGGATGAAGGTTAGAGAGTAAGCAAATCCCTTCATCTCTTCATCCCTCCATCTTGCGCTGTAAATCCCGACGCCACAATCATTGTGCCAATCCCGGCATCGGTGAAGATTTCTAGCAGCAGAGAGTGAGGTTCACGACCGTCGAGGATGTGAGCGGCACGAACGCCCTGAGCTAGCGATCGCACACAGCAATTCACTTTCGGGATCATTCCACCGGAAACGATACCATCTTCAATGAGTCCACGAGCTTCTTGAATGTCCAGCCGTGGAATTAGCGTAGACCGATCCTTGTAGTCTTTCAAAATTCCTGCTGTATCGGTCAGCAAAATCAATTTCTCAGCTCCCAACGCTGCCGCTAACTCCCCAGCAACGGTGTCGGCGTTGATGTTGTAAGCCTGGCCAGTCTCATCAGCCGCTACGCTGGAGACCACTGGAATATGTCCGGCTTTCACCAGTGCTTCCAACACACTGGTATTGACACTTGTCACTTCGCCAACGAACCCAACTCCCTCCGCATCTGCAGGCCGGGCTTTGATCAAATTGCCATCCTTGCCACACAGCCCAGCAGCAGATCCACCTGCTTGATTAATCAACGAAACAATTTCCTTGTTGACGCGACCCACCAGCACCATTTCCACCACATCCATTGTGTCCGCATCGGTAACGCGCAACCCGTTTTTGAACTGTGGCTCAATCCCCAACTTGTCCAGCCAGGTATTGATCTCAGGGCCGCCGCCATGCACCAAAATCGGGCGAATTCCCACACACGACATAAACACCACATCTCGGATCACCTGGTCTTTCAAGGTGCTATCCTTCATCGCCGCGCCACCGTACTTGACGACGATCGTTTTGCTAGTGAACTGCTGGATGTATGGCAATGCCTCACTGAGAATCCGAGCTTTGGTTGCTGCCGCTTCTTGGACGTATTCGCGTTCAGTTATCGTCATGGGGGTTATCGATTCTAGATTTGCGATTTTAGATTGTAGATTTGCGATTTTAGATTGAGAAGTCTTCACTACCGCTGTTTTCAACGAAAACCTCGCGGGAATCCCCATTCGTCTTACAATGAGGAGGGATAGCGACGGGGCGATAGCCCCACACTCTTATGCCACACATAGTTTTGTACTCCGTTGAATCAGCTTCACCTTGCCAACACTGAACTGTCCAATACGATGCCAGTTATGGTCATAGACGCTCACATTCCTGGTCTTCTCGGTATCAGTAAATCCTCCCACCCAGCCGCGATAAACCTTGCCTGATTTCTGTGCAAATACCAAATCTCCAGCCCGATAGCCGAATGGTGTGATGGTTCCACCCTTACGCTTTCTCACTTCACCCTTGCTTGGGTTATCAAAGTGCAATGCTCTTCTGAAATATTCAGGACGAGTAATCACTCGGAATGGTGCAGGTGTTATTCCTACTTCACCCACCCATTCCGCACCATCTTCACATTGCCTGTGATAGCGCTGATAGCTGACAAACTGACTAGCCGCTAATGCAATCCCGTCTACAGCATGAGTATCAGGCTTTGCAACTGACTTATTCTTCCTGTCTTTGACCAGTCCTAGATAAGTGCGAATCTGGCTGGTGCCATTCCCATCTTCTTGCCACCCCAAACAAGTTGACACTGGTGCAATCGTGTTTAACTGCTCTATCGCCCAATACTGACCTGTCATCACTGGGCTAAATTCTTTCCCAGTCCTTGCACCCTTACGCTTTGATGTGCAATCTACATCGGCTTTGACCAATTCATAAACAATTGAAGTGATAGGAAAGACTTTACTCAGCTCAGTCGCAACCCTGATCTCCATCTGGCGTGACGCTTTAATCGATGGAGCTAGCTTCGACTGTCTGCGATTAGAAAACCGCTTCTGGCGATGTGCTCTTAGATGAAATGCAATCTTACGGTTGATTCGTCGTCCTCGTCTAACACGACGCTGTAAGGTACGTCCTCTAACATTCTTGATAATCTTGCCATTCTTGGTGACAGCGCTGCCAAGACGCTCTTTCACCCGTTGGAAAGGTAGAACAAGATCAGCTAAGAACAAGGTGAACTTAGCAGACTGTACCGCAATCCCGGAATAAGACTTGCCAGGATCTATGCCAAGGGCAATGGGTTGAGTTTTATGGTCAGAAGGTTCATTAACCAACTGAACATAGTAGATGCCTGTATCTGACCATTTACCAATCGCTTTCCCATCTCGTACCCAGCGGCGGGCACGACTTGGTTTGGTTGGCATAGCTGGACTGCCATCTTGATGTTGAACTGGAACTCGTAACTGCATGGAGATAATCCTTGTTACAAAGTTGTATGTCCCTATGACCCCCTGAATAAGCATTTCTGAGCTTTACCTCACGCCTTTTACCAGAAGGCTTGTAGAATCTCCGAGCTAGGGAAATACCCGAATCTACGTCACTTATTCAGGCTTGGTCTAGTCACGACTTACGCTCAAAACCTGGTAGTTTCAAGCCCCACCTTCTAAAGGTGGGGTTCGTGACGCTGTATTGGTCTATCAGAAATGAAACCAGGTCATTTGCAGTTTAGAGGAGTCTGTTCTGATCAACAATCCTGAATGCATCGGTGGGTAGTTTATGTCAGCAAATTTTTATAATGTTGATTCGGTCAGTTTGGAATAGTCCCGTCGCTTATGCGAGAGGAGTGTTCTTCTTTTTGGGAAGTCACATGCACTTCATCTCATCGAGAACTTCCCACTGATCAACCTCTTGAAGAAAGTACTTGTATGTATGGTTTGGCAAGTTTGGTGCTGTTGGGAATGGCAGCGGTTACATTCGTCGTTTTAACTCGATGGAAGTGATGGCAATCAGGCAGTCGTAGTGCAGTGATGTTTCTGATACCACAAAATGTGGTTCAATCAAGGGAAACTACTGATTTTGGATTGTAGATTTTAGATTGCAGATTGTAGATTGCAGATTGGAATGTTCCTCAGTATATGGAAAACTCTATTTATCTGGCGGTGAACGGTACTCTGATGCGGGGGTTGGAGTTGAATGGTAACCTGCAACAGGTAGGAGCTGAGTTTGTGCGCGAGACCTACACCGAGCCAGCTTACCGACTGTGGTCAATTAATGATCGTCATCCGGCCATGATGCGGGTAGCAGAGGGGGGAGCCGCGATCGCGGTTGAAGTTTGGGCAATACCTGTTAGCGGCATTAGCACCCTGTTGCAGTTGGAGCCTCCCGGTCTTTGCATCGGTAAAGTGCGATTGTTGGACGGAGAGGAGGTGTTAGGGGTGTTGGGTGAGGCTATTTTGTGTGTAGGGCAGAGGGAAATCACGGCTTGGGGCGGTTGGCGGGCGTATGTTGCGGAGATGATGGGAGCTGGGAAGAGACGCAGATGAAGGGATGAAAAGATGAAGGGATGAAGAGATGAGGAGGGGGTGTATGACGGAGCACAGTATAGATGCAATAGATGCAGCGGAGTTTGTGGATCAAGCTGCCAAAATGGTTGAGTTGCCGGTTCCGCCGGAATATCGCCAGGGGGTGATTGAGAATTTTGAGCGAATTGTCGCGATCGCTCACCTCGTCACAGAATTTCCCATCCCCGAAGACACCGAAATCGCCCCCGTCTTTGAACCCTAAGCCCTCATGCCTACCTACCCAGACGCCACCAGCATTGCCCAAAGTGTACGAAATGGAGAAGTTGCTGCCAAATCGGTTGTTGCTGCGGCTCTAGCCCAGATTGCTGAACAGAACACTACCTTGAACTGCTTCACGACGATTTTGGCTGATCGGGCGATCGCGGCTGCGGAGGAGATAGATCGGGCGATCGCGGCGGGCAAAGACCCCGGACCGTTGGCAGGTGTCCCGTTTGGGGTCAAAGATCTGTTTGATGTGGCAGGTATTCCGACGCTGGCAGGCTCCAAGATTAATGCCGAACGCTCTCCAGCCACACAAGACGCCACGTTAGTCGCTCGTTTGAAACAGGCGGGAGCGATCCTGGTTGGCGCACAAAATATGGACGAGTATGCCTACGGATTTGTGACTGAGAACAGCCACTACGGGCCGAGCCGCAATCCCCACGATTTAAACCGGATCACGGGCGGTTCTTCGGGCGGTTCGGTCGCGGCGGTGGCGGCTGGTCTGGTGCCGCTGTCGCTAGGCTCGGATACCAATGGCTCGATTCGGGTGCCGTCCTCGCTGTGCGGCATTTTTGGGCTGAAACCCACCTACGGGCGACTCTCTCGTGCCAGAACCTATCCCTTTGTCGGCAGCTTGGATCATTTGGGTCCCTTTGCCCGATCGGTGCGCGACCTTGCATTGACCTTTGACCTGCTGCAAGGACCTGACCCAGAGGACCCGGTCTGTAGCGATCGCTCCCTAGAACTCTGCTTGCCTGGACTTTTCAAGGGCATTGATGACTTACGAATTGCGATCGCCGATGACTACTTCGTCAAAGGAGCAGAACCTGAAGTGCTGGCTGCCGTGGAACAGGTCGCCCAAGCTTTGGGTGCCAGCCAGCGCATCACCATTCCAGAAGCGCACCGTGCCCGTGCTGCTGCGTTTATCCTCACCGCTTGCGAAGGCAGTAATTTGCATCTGGGCGATTTGCGCAAACGCCCCCAGGATTTTGACCCTGCCACCCGCGATCGCTTCCTGGCAGGCGCACTGATTCCAGCACCCTGGTATCTCCAGGCGCAGCGGTTCCGGCACTGGTTCCGCGATCGTGTCCGTGACCTCTTTACCCAGGTCGATATCATCCTGGCTCCCACTACCCCCTGCTCTGCCCCTTTGATTGGGCAGCAAACCCTAATCTTGGACGGTCAAGAAGTTTTGCTCCGTCCTAACTTGGGTCTATATACGCAACCCCTTTCCTTCATCGGGCTGCCGATTATCTCGGTGCCCATACAACATCCCGGCCAATTGCCAGTTGGAGTCCAGGTGATTGCGGCTCCTTACAATGAGGCATTAGTGCTACGAGTCGCCGCCCTTCTGGAAGCCCAAGGTGTCGTATCCGCTCCAGTTCCTGAACAGTTAACCCTATGACAGTCCTGACAGCAACTATATGGAAACTAACTAGTTGCTGTTTTATACGGCTCAACGCCAAGCACGCTTCAATCTAAAATCTGCAATCTACAATCCAACATGGCAGCGTTAAGCTCCACCAATGTCCCATGACCCAGGCGGGATAATAGTTTCATCAAGACTGACAAGACGTTCCCCATTCTGTTCACGCAGTCGATAAATTGCTCGGACACTCGGACCAAAAACGATTTCGTCTTTGTCTTGAAGATCGCACGCCTGTAGCTTGCGACCATTCACTAGCAATCCATTCGAGCTAGGCTTACCTTTGGGAATCCCATCCACAATTCGATAGTGATGAGTCCCATCCTCCTCTAGTAACTGAACCAGGGTGGCATGGCGACGAGAGACAAACTGGGAGACCAGTCGGATATCACATTTGGGATCTCTACCCAGCGAGTAAGAAGGTGCATCCAGCATGTATTCCTTACATCCTCGATCATCTTCAACAATCAGTAAGTATCGTTGCTCTGCATTCATAGAGCGACTAAGCAGCAAATATAGGCATAGGACATATACAGTTTTCAAGCCAAATTGCGATCGCCCGGATTTTCCTGATTCACTTCACCCTTTGCTACGGTTGTAATCGTTTGAGTAGAGACGCGATTAAGCGTCCTTCGGACACGCTACGCGTTTCTTCGATGCCGGAGGCTATACGCGTCTCTACATCCTTTACCTCCTCACTCCTCATGACCTCTCCCCTTTGGAACTACGTTACGCCCGGCATTCCTGATGAGTTATTTGAGCGATTGCCAGGCATCCCAATGAGTCAGCGCGAAATTCGGCTTCTGCTGCTCTCCTACTTGCGCCTGGAAGCCAACTCCGTGCTGTGGGATATTGGTGCCGGAACAGGAACGATCGCGGTGGAGGCAGGATTGCTCTGTCCCAATGGGCATGTCGTCGCCATTGAGCGAGATGAAGAAGTCGCCAGTTTAATTCGCCGCAACTGCGATCGCTTTGGAGTTCGTAACGTTGAGGTGCTTGAAGGCAGCGCCCCTGAATGCTTGAAGAATTTGACCCGGCAGCCTCAACGGGTTTGCATTGAGGGTGGACGCTCCATTAAAGCAATCCTGGTAGAAGTCTGGCAGCATTTGCCATCCCAAGGGCGCATGGTGGCAACGGCGGCGAGTTTAGAAAATCTTTATCAAATTTCAGAAAGTTTTGCCGAAATGCACGTCCGTAACGTGGAAGTCGTGCAATCAGCCGTTAATCGACTGGAGAAACGGGGCATGAGTCAGATCTTTACGGCAATTGACCCAATCTTTGTCTTAAGCGGCGAAAAAGTAGACTAAATCTATAGGACTTACACATTTTGACCAAAACCTCGGAGTTTTACGCAACGATGCGGGTCATGATGATTGATTCTTAAACCGCGTCCAGCTCGGAATCTGTAGCTTTTCCTTCAGAAAAACTACAGGTCTGGACGTGGACAAGGTTTAGTTAAAAACTCCGAGGTTTGCCAGAACCTGGATCAGCTCTTGGATTCGCTAAGGTGAAAGAGTCGTGGGCAATTTCTAGTCAAGCGCCCCGTTTAAGAGATACTAAATCAGCTAAAGTGTTCCAAAGGCTTCTTAACCTTCTTAATCTTTCGCTAACCTTTACATTCCGATTGTGACTGGGTCATCTTCACAAGCAACGTTTTCTATGCCGTGGACACGCATTTTGAGTGGAGTGGTGGCGATCGCCATTGCACTTGGAATGACGTTGTTGGGGGGATGGTACTTCACCCTCGGCTTTGGCATCATCATTTACTTGGGACAATTGGAGTATTTCCAGCTTGCTAGAGCAAAAGGGATTGCTCCAGCCGCCAAAACAACCCTGGTAGTGAGCCAGGCATTACTGATCATCTCCAATCTTTCACCCACATTGGCAGATGCGGTGTTCCCGGTCGCAGGCACGTTCATCTGTTTCTACCTGCTTTTTCTGCCCAAGTTTGCCACGATCGCCGATATTTCAGCCTCCATCATGGGCTTGTTCTACTGCGGATATTTGCCAAGCTACTGGGTGCGGCTGCGATCGCTGGGGCAGGCAGCCGCCAGCAACCTCCCCTTAGATGGCTTTTGGGCACCGAACTGGACCGATGTGAGCCACCTACCGCTAGGGCTAACCTGTACTCTACTGGGATTTGGCTGCATCTGGGCCGCTGACATTGGTGCCTATATCTTTGGCAGAAGTTTTGGTCGCACCCGCCTTTCAAATATTAGTCCCAAGAAAACGGTCGAAGGAGCTGCCTTTGGAGTCGCGGCGAGTGTTGCAGTGGCGGTCACCGGTTCCTGGTACTTGTCCTGGCCGGGTTGGCCAATCACCGGTGCTGCACTGGGTTTGCTAATTGGTATCGCCAGCCTCTTGGGTGACCTGACTGAGTCGATGATGAAACGAGATGCAGGCGTTAAAGACTCCGGTCAGTTAATTCCCGGTCACGGCGGCATCCTCGATCGCGCCGACAGCTACGTTTTCACCGCACCCCTCGTGTATTACTTCGTGACCCTCGTTTTGCCACTCCTGTCGGGAAAGTAAAGAGTAGCGGGATGAAGGGAGTAAAGCGATGAAGAGTGTTGACTCACTTTTTACTCCTTCACCTCTTCATCTCTTCACTACTCCCCCGGTATCACCGTAATTCTGCCTCGACAAACAACTCCGTCTGGGTGGATAGAGAGTTCTTTGAGCAGAACTTCTGAACCCAAATGGAATGCAAAGCTATTCGGTATCTCGGCCATTGAAGGATCTGCGAAACCAACTTGGCATTGAAACTGGTTTAATTTGAGCAGGTTTCCATTCTCAACGTCTAACCTCGTGCGCATGATCACCCAACGACGATCGCGGCCATGACCCACCAACGCCGCTTTGAAGGTTAGTTCGTCTTCCCCCAGCTCAACCTGAACGTCTTCAAGGTTGATAGGTTGAGCGGGCTGCTCGATGAGTTGATGGTCTGGTTTGACTTCTAGCTTCAGCAGGTTCGTCAAGAAATCAGCTACGGCATTTTCTAGCAACGGAGCAGTGAACGACGTATTCAAGTCTGCTTCTGAAAGCGTGATTTCTCCAGTCACTGGGAATGATGTTAGCAAGCGAAAGGGCTTTCCCCGCAGCACTTGCCCAAGGTTAGTTTGGATGTGCTCACCCATGACCTGAATTTGGCTAAGGTGCAGGCCTCGGTACACGGCTTTAGTCGCAGAGGCAGAGACTTGGGAGATGGCTCCTGAGAGAAGTTGACGATCGCCCGCTGCAATCGTCAGCTCTAGATCTTCCACCTGGTCAAGCTGCGATCGCAACCAGAAACGTAACGCAGGAGCCAGAACCCGGCTAATAATTCGGCTTTGTTTGCAGACCGATGGCTGCGACTCAAAGTCCAACTTTGCTTCATCGTCATGTTCAGTCAAATTAGCTAATTCAACCGGATCAGGATCCGAACCCATACTTAACCCACTCTGTAACCAGGTATTCCGTTCACTTGACGAGTATATCGAGATTAGGTGCCTTAAACGTGAACGGGTAGGACCTGATGCGGACATGAGGGTTCCTCTACAGCAGTTGGGATCAATAAGGTAAAGAAACGTTACTTAATGATCCCAACTGAGCAATTAAAGTCATGATTTTATGACACTTCGATCCCGACGGGGCTTGAAATCTCGTCAACGCCATCAAAAAAAAGGCTTCTAGACCTTGACCAGACCTGATATTTTTGCAACATTAAACTTAACAAAATCGATCCCCACCCTTTCAAATCCTGATCCCAAAAAGATATAGGTAAATATTCGATTTCGTTACATATTGTTTAGAAAGTTTGGAGAGCATCGTTGCAATGTCTAAAGAACGTCCCCCACTGGAAGAAATGACTCTGCGCCAATTACGCAGGGTTGCCAGCGAATACGGTGTTTCCCGCTACAGCCGTATGCGAAAAGATCAGCTTCTAGGTGCGATTCAAGACATCATGGGAATGCAGCAAACAACCGCTGCACCTGAGCGTGGTTCGCAGTCTCAAGAAGTTGTTGAAGCCGCTAAATTTGATGTTGGCCAGGACGATCGCACGGGTGGTTCACTCGCCGCTGTCGATGAAGGCTTGCCCGATTTGCCAGATGGGTATGGTGAAAGCCGAATTGTGCTAATGCCTCGCGATCCTCAATGGGCTTATGCATACTGGGATATTTCCAATGAGCACAAGCAGGAGCTGCGCCGTCAGGGTGGGCAGCAAATTGCGCTACGCATTTATGATGTGACGGATGTTAACCTGGCGTTCCAGGCTGCTCACAGTATTCAAGAGTATCCCTGCGATGAGATGGCGCGCGAGTGGTATCTGCCCATCCCAGTCAGCGATCGCGACTACGTGATGGACATTGGTTACCGGTGTGCCGACGGGCGCTGGTTGCTTCTGGCACGGTCTGCCCCGGTTCGCATTCCACCCATTTATCCATCCGATTGGATCGAAGACTACTTCCTCTCGATCTCGTGGGATGAAGAACTGCGCGGACAAACGTTCGCCACCCTAACCTCTCCCGGTAAGCGGATGGCGGCTGAAACGGCTGACTATGACCAAATCTTTGGTCTAGCAGAAGCCGCCGAAGCACAGCGTCGAGCAGGATCACTGTATGGTTCTATGCAACAGGTTCCTGGCTCTGTTCCCGGTTCCGTTCATGTGGCTGGCTCAGTTCAAGTTCCCGGTTCGATTCAGCAAATTCCGGGTTCCTACCAGCAGGTTGCTGGCTCCATTCAGCATGTTCCCGGTTCCGCTCAACAGGCAGTCAGCTCCTACGTACTTGCATCAGGGATCGGGATGTGGGCGGTTCCAGGCGTACCCACGATGTCGGGCGTCGGGATGACCATGTCCGGGGTTGGGATGGGTGTGCCCACCATGTCTGGCGTTGGGATGATGATGTCCGGCGTGGGTATGTCGGGTGTGGGCTTCTCCGCGTCTCTGCCGCTGATTCGTCCCCGTAAGTTCTGGCTCGTTGCGGATGCTGAACTGATTGTCTACGGTGCAACGGAACCCGATGCAACGGTGACTATTGGGGGTCGTCCAGTCAAACTCAATCCTGATGGGACATTTCGATTCCAGATGTCGTTCCAGGATGGACTGATTGATTACCCAATCATGGCCGTGGCAGCGGATGGGGAGCAAATGCGATCCATTCACATGATGTTCAATCGCGAAACTCCTGAACGGTATACCAACACAAAGGAAGAAGCCGTTGAGGAGTGGTTAGCATAAGCGCTAGCTATCTTTCGTGCAGATCCTGCTCCCCTGAACTCCTTTCAGGGGAGTTTTTTAGACTTAAACCGTGTCCAGCTCGAAACCTGTAGCTTTCCCTTCAGAAAAAATCCAGGTCTGGACGTGGACAAGGTTTAGACATCAAAAAAAAGCACTTGTAAAAATACTGCCCAAAATTTCAAGAAATTTGAATAACTGGTAAAGATTTGGCAAACCCCGCAGCGTCTTGCTAGTAGCATTCGTAATCTGCAAGTAGTGTTAAGGTCATGCAATAAACTCCGATACTCCTAACCTAAGAGTTCACTATGCAGATGTTACTCACTCATCCTCAAAAAAGATCGCATGCCGCGGTGGTTCAACCCGTAGGATCTCTGAATGCAGAGAATGCGATCAGGTTTCAGTACCAACTAAATGCTGTTGTCATGTCTGACGAACACTCCAGTTTGTTAGTTGACATGAAGCAAGTTGAGTTGATCGACAGTGCTGGTTTAATGGCCCTAGTCAATGTTCTCAGGTTGGCTCGCAGTTCAAATAAGCGGTTTTGCCTCTGCTCAGTTTCTCGTCCTGTCCGAATTATTCTTGAGCTAACTCAAGTGGATAAAGTACTTGAAATCTTTGAAAGCCGTGCTGCATTTAATACAGCAAACTGTTAGATAGGTAGCTATTCATGAGTTCGGCCAATCTCTTATCAGTCAGTCTCTCAAACTATTGGTCAATCTCTTATCAATCATTGTTTTTAGGCATACTCTTTGCACATACTTTTGCGCGTCCTCGAAGTTCGACTTTGGGGACTTTGCTTTTGTTTAGGGCTTATGCAGGTAATCGGTAATCGGACATTAACCAGGCCGTAATTACCCACTACCGACTACCAGCCTAAACACAAGATCGTTCGGTCATTTGCGTAAGTCCTGTTGTCGCCTCGATTGTGGGTTACTGGTTAACAGTCCCAAACAGTAGTTCAGTATACTGGGCCATGTTAAGTGAACTTCTGGCAGATGTTGTTTTATTCGCAGAGGATTTGTTGTGGCGATCGCGGTTGATTCATTCTTGACTTCAGACGTCTTACGACCAGCTCGCTACCTGGGCAACGAATTAGGAGCGGTTCATAAGCCGTGGGAGTCAGCCGTCGTCCGTTGGGCATTGACTTACCCAGAGGTTTATGAGGTTGGGGCATCTAACTTAGGGCATATTATCCTTTACAACATTCTGAATGCTCAACCGCGTCAGTTGTGCGATCGCGCCTACCTGCCAGGTTCAGATTTGATTGCCAAACTGCGTGCCACCCAAACCCCACTGTTCGCAGTAGAATCTCGCCGTTCCCTAACCGAGTTTGACATTCTCGGCTTCAGCCTCAGCTACGAACTAGGAGCCACGAACATTCTGGAAATGCTGGACTTAGCTGGCATTCCACTCACCTGGCAAGAGCGGCGGAAAGCAGAAAGTAACACCAATTCAAAATTCAAAATTCAAAATTCAAAATTCCCCTATCCCCTCATTTTTGCGGGTGGACAAACCGCCACGTCTAATCCGGAACCCTATGCGGATTTCTTTGACTTCATTGCCCTGGGTGACGGCGAAGAACTGCTGCCCGAAATTGGGTTAGTGATTGAGGAAGGCAAAGCAACGGGGCTGAGTCGAGAAGCGTTGCTGCTAGATCTGGCCCAGGTTCCGGGGGTCTATGTGCCCCAGTTTTACGATATGTCCCCAGACGGCTCCGTTCGCCCAAATCGCCCGGATGTGCCAGCTCGAATTTTGCGGCGGGTGGCAACTCCCATTCCTGCCTACTCGATTGGGTTGGTTCCCTATGTCCAGACGGTGCATGACCGATTGACTGTGGAGATTCGACGGGGCTGCACACGAGGATGTCGATTTTGCCAACCGGGAATGCTGACCCGTCCGGCACGAGATGTGGAGCCAGAAGCGGTGGTGGAAGCGATCGCCCAGGGAATGCGAACCACCGGCTACAACGAATTCTCGCTGCTCTCCCTCAGTTGCTCAGACTACCTGGCGTTGCCCGCTGTGGGCATGGAAATTAAAAATCGCCTTAAAGATGAAAATATTTCGTTGTCTTTGCCCAGCCAGCGCGTCGATCGCTTCGACGAAAATATTGCCAATATTCTGGGTGGGACTCGACAAGCCGGACTCACCTTTGCCCCAGAAGCAGGTACCCAGCGCCTGCGAGACATCATCAACAAGGGGCTGACCAACGCAGAACTGCTCCGAGGGGTGAAGACGGCATACGAGCGGGAATGGGATCGGGTCAAGCTCTATTTCATGATTGGGCTGCCGGGTGAGACCGATGTCGATGTGCTGGGCATTGCCGAAACCGTTCGCTGGCTGCAGCAAGAATGCCGCATCAAGGGTAGAAAGCCGCTGGGATTTAATCTCACCATTTCCAACTTCACGCCCAAGCCCCACACCCCATTCCAGTGGCACTCCGTTTCGACGGCTGAATTTGAACGTAAACAGGTGCTGTTGAGGCAGGAATTTCGCCATATTCGCGGACTCAAGGTGAATTTCACGGATGTCCGTATTTCCGCAATGGAAGATTTTGTTGGTCGGGGCGATCGCCGTCTGGCTCCAATCATTCGTCGTGCCTGGGAGTTGGGAGCCGGGATGGATGCCTGGTGGGAAAGTCTAGATCGGGCGTTTGCTGCCTGGACCAATGCGATCGCCGAAGCGGGGCTGACGTGGAAATACCGACAAATCGAAAACGGCGAATGGAACCTGTTTAGGGAATCAGGAATCAGGAGTCAGGAGTCAGGAGACAAGGGGATAAGGAGATGGGGAGATGGGGGAGATGAGCAATCTAAAATCCAAAATCTAGAAT
>JAAUSG010000310.1 GCA_012034055.1 Leptolyngbyaceae cyanobacterium RU_5_1
AGTAAAGGGATGAAGCGATGGGGGGATAAAGCGAAAGTATTCCCTCACCCCTTCATCTCTTTATCCCTTCACCTGATCAGGACTGCACCACCGCCACAGCCTGCTGCTCCGTATACTCTTCTACAATCTGACGGAATTCGTCGCCGTCGATGGTTTCTTTATCAAGCAACACCTCCACGAGGCGATCAACGAGGGGACGGTGGTCGCGAATGATCCGACGCGCTTCCTGATAGCAGTGCAAAGCGATCTCACGCACATGTCGGTCAATCTGGGTTGCCACTTCTTCAGAGTACTCGGATCGGGGCATTAGGCTACGTCCCAAAAAGATTTCGTTTCCAGAATTTTCCAGCGCCACCAGTCCCATCTCAGACATGCCATAGCGAGTCACCATTTCCCGTGCCAAGTCGGCGACGGCTTTGATGTCTCCGCTGGCTCCGGCCGTGACTTCGGCTGACCCGAAGACTTCCTCTTCAGCGGCCCGTCCACCCAGCGCGATCGTGATGCGATCGGTCAACCAGGCACGGGTGTAGAGGCCGCTATCAATCATGTCTTCATTGAAGGACTGTTGAGCGAAGCCACCCACTCCCCCCGATCGCGGAATAATCGTCACTTTGTTCAACGGATCGGAATTCTTGAGCAGAGTCATCAGTAAGGCATGACCCGTTTCGTGGTAAGCAATCAACCGTTTTTTCTTGCTATCCAGCAGCGGAGTCAGCGTCAACCCAATCGTGATTCGGTCGATCGCATCGTCAATTTCCAACATGGTGACGGCTTCTTTGCGGCGACGAGCGGTGAGAATGGCCGCTTCATTGAGCAGGTTTGCCAGGTCAGCACCCGCAAAACCGGGCGTGCGACGCGCGATCGTCTCTAACGAAATATCCGGAGCCAGCCGCTTGTTGCGGGCATGAACCTCCAGAATTCCTAGCCGCCCGTTATAGTTGGGCAAATCAACGTTAATCTGACGGTCAAAGCGGCCGGGACGCAGCAGCGCTGTATCCAAGACATCGGGGCGGTTTGTAGCGGCAATAATGATAATGCCAGTGTTGCCCTCAAAGCCGTCCATCTCAGTGAGCAACTGGTTCAGGGTTTGCTCCCGCTCGTCATTGCCGCCTCCGATCCCGGCTCCCCGTTGCCGTCCTACCGCGTCAATTTCGTCGATAAAGACAATGCAGGGGGCATTCTCCTTGGCTTTCTTAAACAGGTCGCGGACGCGGGAGGCACCCACCCCCACAAACATTTCAACAAACTCAGAGCCAGAGATGCTGAAGAACGGAACGCCAGCCTCACCTGCGATCGCCTTTGCCAGCAGCGTTTTACCCGTTCCCGGTGGGCCAATTAACAGTACACCTTTAGGAATCCGTGCCCCAACCGCTGTAAACTTTTCAGGCTTTTTAAGAAAGGTAACGACTTCTTGAAGTTCCTCTTTGGCTTCTTCAATCCCCGCCACATCGTCAAACATGATCCCAGTCTTGGCTTCCATTTGGAAACGGGCACGAGACTTACCAAAATTGAGTGCCTGTCCGGGGCCGCCAGGTGCATTGGCCGAGCGGCGAATGATTAGCAGCAATCCTCCAAGCAGTAGCAAGAACAGCATCAGTTGAGCCAGAATTCCCATCACAGCGCTGTTATCGGCAGATGGCTGAATTTCGTATTCGACTTTGTTATCCCGCGCTCGTTTCGTTAACTCAGAATACTGATCAAACAAGGCAACCTCTTGTAACGGGTCTCCCTTTTTTTGATCCTCCAGTCTGACTCTAGCGACCCGCTGAATCGGGTCAATCTCAATCTTGGTGACCTTGCCTTTATCAATATTTTCCAGCAGCTCACTGTAGCTCATCGTTGCGCGGCTGCCGTTTGCCATTGCCGGAACGGTTAACGTCATTCCTTGAGCAACAACCCAGAGCGCTGTAATTAACCCCTTGGCGGCGGAGCTACGGGATGGCAATTGTTTGACTAATGTGTTTGTCCAGGAACCTTTCATACAGCTTGACCTTTAGTTCTCCCCTTACCTGGTGTTCCGTCAAGAAAATTTTGGCGAGTCGAAGACCGTCAAAATTTAACTCCTATCAACTCCCTGAATTCAGTGATTTGCCTGTCATTGATTTACAGACATTGATTTACAGACATTGATTTACAGACCACTTAATACTGACCGATAAGCCAGGTTAGCCACAGGAATCAAAAGTTGATTTCCAGAAGTTTCAGTGTAACCTGCTTCCATCCTAGCCGACTGCAAGTAGGAGCTACCGTGCGATCGCAAGACGCGATCGCAGGATTTGACTCAAACCTCGGAAGTTTGCGTCCCTAGGGTGAGTCACGATGCTTGATTCTGGGTTAAAACCTGCGAGGTTTGCGTAAGCCCCAAGGAATGCAAATTTAAGAAAACCGCAATCTTCTGTAGGGGCGGGTTTTGCCGATCGCCTGTGGTGGAAGTATTCAATTATCTGCTAAACCCGCCCCTACGCTAACGAACTTTTGCATGGTATTAAATCCACGTTCCTAAGGCTCTTTGCTCCCTTACGCCATCCCCAAAATCTCGTAACCCGCATCCACGTAAATAATTTGTCCAGTGATGCCACTCGAAAGATCGCTGCACAAAAATGCGGCGGTATTCCCCACCTCCGTTTGCGTCACAGTGCGGCGTAGAGGAGCCACCTCTTCTAAATGGTGAATCATGTCCAAAATGCCACCCACGGCTGAGGATGCCAAAGTCCGAATCGGTCCGGCCGAAATTGCATTGACACGGATATTTTGCGGACCCAACTCGGCTGCCAGATAGCGCACCGACATTTCCAACCCGGCCTTAGCAATACCCATCAGGTTGTAGTTGGGGATCACGCGCACTCCCCCTAAATACGTCAACGTCACCACACTGCCCCCCTCGGTCATCAACGGCTTCGCAGCACCACACAGCTTCACCAACGAATACGTACTGACATCAAGAGCGGTTGTAAACCCCTGCCGAGAGGTGTCAACAAAGTTGCCCGACAAATCCTCTTTATTGGCGAACGCAAGGCAATGAATCAGAATATCCAGCCTGCCCCACTTGGCTTGAATCGTTTCAAAAGCCGTCTGAATTTGGGCATCATCTTGCACATTGCAGGGCACAAAGATACTTGGTTGCAGCGGCTCAACGAGTTCGGCAACTTTTTTTTCAAATCGCCCCTTGTCATCAGGCAAATAGGTTACTCCAATGGTTGCACCGGCTTTGTGGAGCTGTTGGGCAATTCCCCAGGCGATCGAGCGATTGTTCGCGATGCCCGTTACAAGAGCATTCTTTCCGGTTAAATCCAGCATAAAGATTCGTTTTGAAGAGCCTCTATGAGGATACTCAAAGATGGAACACAAAAGTATGGGGGAGTAGAGTCAGGAGTGAGATGCCTCGCACCTGTTTTCATAAGAGATTTTCTGAGTGAATAATCGTTCAGATGACAGCTAAGACAGTTAATATACTGCTAGTTATCCTGTACTTTTGGGACTCCTGAACGCATCGATGAACCTCGTCTCGCTTGCTAATAATTATGGTGGCAGACGCGATGTGTAACAAAGGGTACAAAAAACTATTCTGGAGTAAGTTTAGTGTTCTAAGTTACAGCGCCCTTTGTTGATAGAGAAATCAGTAATTGTTTAACAGGAAATACTTAAAGAGGCTTCGAGCAGGGGATTATGGTTGTGACGCAAGATAAGCCGCTGGCATCAGTATTTCGCCAAATGGGAGGTGGGGCGTTTCCACCCGTCGTTGAAACGTTTGAACGCGGGAAGACAATCTTTTTTCCAGGGGATCCAGCAGAGCGTGTCTATTTTCTACTGAAGGGAGCCGTGAAGCTCTCCAGGGTTTATGAGGCAGGCGAGGAGATTACGGTTGCCCTGCTGCGCGAAAACAGTGTTTTTGGCGTGCTGTCGTTAATTACCGGGCATCGATCCGATCGCTTTTACCATGCCGTGGCTTTTACACCCGCAGAGTTGCTGTCAGTGCCGATTGAGCAGATGGAGAAGGCGCTCAAGGATAATCCAGATTTATCGATGGTGCTCCTGCAAGGACTGTCGTCTCGGATTTTACAGACCGAGATGATGATTGAAACATTGGCTCACCGAGATATGGGATCACGGTTAGTCAGCTTTTTGCTGATTCTCTGTCGCGACTTTGGGATGCCAACGAAGGATGGGATCACCATCGACTTAAAGCTGTCTCATCAAGCGATCGCAGAGGCGATCGGTTCCACTCGCGTCACCGTTACCCGGCTTTTGGGTGACTTGCGGCAAGACGAGATGATCTCGATTCATAAGAAAAAGATTACCGTGCATAATCCGGTGACGTTGAGTCAGCAGTTTACGTAGGCGGTGGGAAGCAGGACAACGCACAACTAGACAGACATGGGGTAGGCTGTAGGTGAGCTGGCCTCTGGAATTGTCGGGTCTTTGGGGATGTTGGGTGTTTTGGAGTGTCAATGTCCACCGGACTTATCCTTATCTTTGCAATCCTGGTTGTAGGGGGTGTGATTGCCACGGTGGGCGATCGCATTGGAACTCGGGTTGGAAAAGCCCGCCTCAGTCTGTTCAATCTCCGTCCTCGCAATACTGCAACCTTAGTAACAATCCTGACTGGAGTGGTGGTTGCTGCCTCTACGTTGGGTATTTTGCTGGGCACGAGTGGGCCGCTGCGCAAGGGAATTTTTGAACTGGAAAAAATTCAGAGAGATCTGAGGAGAACGAGGGGACAACTCCAGGCAACTGAGGATCAGCTTCAGGCAACGAACAATCAAAAGTCCCAGGCGGAGATTGAACTGAACAAGTCCCGTTCAGACCGGGCAACGGCACAGAAGCAACTTTTGGAAACGAATGAATCGCTGCAGGGGGCGATCGCGGAACGCGACAAAGCCAATACGATTCGTTCTCAGGCTCAGGCAGAAGTGGAACGGACTCAAGATCAACTGTCAGCCGTTTTTGGACAGATTACAACACTGCGCTCTGAGATTAATCAATTGCAGTCTGAACGTCAGCGCGTGATTGCCGAAGGAGAGGAGGAGGTTAGAGCCAAACAGGCCGTGATCAGCCAGCGCGAGGCCCAACTGAGAAAACTGGAAGCGCAGCAAGATTTCCTGGTCAAAAGAAATTGCCAAGCTGGAGCAAGA
>JAAUSG010000068.1 GCA_012034055.1 Leptolyngbyaceae cyanobacterium RU_5_1
TGGCTGCGCAAGCATAGGTTTTGCAGTCACAGTTTCCTTTCACGACCTTGAAACCACCCTGCACTTCCCGATCCCTCAAGGAGTGCTTGAAACCGCTCATCCTCCCGAATTCCATCAAAATCTGCTTCAGTCTTCGTCCACTCCCGACACTCCGGATTTAGCTCAATTGCTCGTCGCAGGGACTCAATTGCCGCCTCAGTTTTACCCCACTGGGCACAGCACCGAGCTTTGTTATACCAGGCATAGTGGTCATGCGGTTTGAGTTCAATCGCTTGATCGTAGCTGGTAATCGCCTCCTCATGACGACCTAAAGCAGATATCACAAAACTTCGGTTGTACCACGCTTGATGGTAGTCCGGCTTGAGTTCAATCGCTTGGTCGTAGCTGGTAATCGCCTCCTCAGATGGTTGCACCATTGGCACCCGATGTGACGACACCAGGCTTCGACGGTAATCGGTCATTTCTAAACAAACCGATAACGTGCCAAGTACGGTTTGTGGCAAATAACATGCTGGAGCGTGGCAGAACATTTCTGCCGTTGTTGTCTCTGCCAACTAGATCATTGGTGAACGCTCAAATTGTCTCAGACCGCGCTTTCAATGGGCTAAATCTTGCCAGGGCCTACCTGGGCGATCGCGTGTTTCGAGTCTGGGTCGATCCGCGTGACTCCAATCGCCTGATCACCAAATTTCGAGACAATCGCAAGCTGTTTTCCAGTGCCATTGGACGAACCGTAGAACAGCTCGATGCAGACCATTTCCTGGCAACTGAACTGTTTCAGCAATTCTTTCAGATCCCAGAGAAGCCGTACAAAAATCAGGTCGAAATCACTACTGCTTATACCCATCAGCCTAACAATTCCATTACCGCCGACCAGCTTACTGCTGTTTACCTCATCCCACCTCATCCCAAGGCTTTCTTAGCAAGCGATCGCCCTGTTGCGCTGTATCGCTATCGGTTGGAGTTGGTTAGGAGTAAAGAGATGAAGGGATAAAGGGATAAAGAGTTTAGTCTCTTCTGTTTCTCTTCATCCCTTCACTTCTTCATCCCTACATTTCTCCCGCCTCTTCCCTCTCCTGCTTCATTGCCTTCAGCAGCGCCAGCAAAGCTTGATCTTCTGATGGGTTGACTTGGCGATCCATCATGGCAAGGTTGACCGCTTTGGGCAGCGCGATCGCCGCAACATCAGAGTCCAACCCATCCACCAAATCATCTAGACTTTGCGGGATCTTCAATGCAGAACGAATTCCCCCCAGTGTCGTCTCGTCAAAGCCCATCGCTTGCAACTCAGGTTGAAGTTTCTCCCAATTCGTTGGCTCATTCGGATTGCCAATCTGAATCAGATAAGCTAACAATCGTTGCATTTTGCTTTGCTGTTGTACAGTAAACAGCGCTTCACCCTCAGGCAAACCCTTAGGGTTGGTTTCACCAGACCCCAAATTACTGAGAATTTGCTGCCAGTCACGCGCATCACAGGCGTCTGGCTTGTCTACTGTCAGGCAAATGTGAATCTTGCCAGAGGTTGTGTCCACCCGACTGACTTGAGCACGAACTCCCAGAAACCCTAGCCACTGTGCAACTGTTGACACCAGCGTGGAACGAGTTGCCCGACTGTTCGCCAGCAGCCGAACCTGAGTTTGAACCATCGGACGCACAATTTGCGAAAGCATAAGGCAGCCAAAGAACTCGACAGACTAAAAGGTACCACCCCTTAGAATACCTAAGTTTTTGTGACAATACGGGATCTTTAGGAGGTCTCCAACAAGGTTTAGTTCTGTTACCTGAAACCTGAGACCTTATCTGTCATCTCTTATCCTTCATCCCTTCATGGCTCCTAGCCCCTCAACCTTCGACTCTAGCGACTTAAGAAATTCAGTATTGACACCAGACTCACGAGTCAAAGCAATTTTACCGGTACGGGCAATTTCGCGAATGCCAAACTTGTTGAGCACCTGAACGATCGCGACCATTTTGCCAGGATCGCCCGCAACCTCTAGCGTTAGAGAGTCCTCTGCCACATCCACCACACGGGCCCGAAAAATCTGGGCCAGTTCAAGAATCTCTGACCGATTGGAGCTGGTTGCGTTAACTTTCAACAACATCAACTCTCGTTCCACGCAAGGCACTTCAGTGATGTCCTGAACCTTCAGCACATTAATCAGCTTGTAAAGCTGCTTGGTCAACTGTTCAATGATGCGGTCATCTCCCGGCACCACCATTGTAATTCGGGAAACTCCGATCTGTTCAGCAGGGCCCACAGCCAAACTTTCGATGTTAAACCCCCGTCGAGCAAACAATCCTGCGATGCGAGTCAAAACCCCCGCTTCATCTTCTACCAAAACCGATAATGTATGCTTCATGACCACCGCTGCCCTGCAAGAGATGAAAAATTGAGATGTAGAACCAAGAACTGAAGTGGATATCGATCTCTTCCTCTCTCCAGATTCTTAATTTTCAATTTTTTCTAAGATTAATCTCTTATTTTACAGACTTTGCTCACCTCTGCCGCGCGCGACGGAATTGTACTTTCAAGCACTTACTGTGTAACTGATTTTGGACAACCACTTATCGAGTTTTGGTAGATGAAAAACTTATCAAAAATTTGCATGGTAAAGTACTAGTCCAGACGCAGGAAGTTAATCATGCAGAGAGCGCTCTAGCCATGTTCAAGCGTTTGCGAGGATTTAAGAAAATCGTTGAAAACGCTTTCTGCGCCGGGCGATCGCTTTCCGTTTCTCTTTTTCAAGCGGCGTTTCAAAATGGCGATTCTTCCGCATATCCTGAAAAATTCCTGCCTTAGCCACTTGACGCTTAAATCGGCGCAGCGCCGATTCAAGCCCTTCATTTTCGCCCACAACCACCTGAGTCATGCTGCTACCTCTTGAGAACTATGGATCACGACATAAACAATTCATACCTGTCAATGGAGAGCTTCCAGCGATGCAGAGTGGTTTTCTAAATCTGCTGGAAACTCTCCACTCTAGGTACTTTGAGGAGAACTTTGCGCCAAAAGCTTAGTATCGGCCGCGACCACCACCACCACTAAAGTTGCCTCTACCACCTGGTGAACGAGGACGTTCCTCACGCGGTTTTGCCTTGTTAACTTTCAAATCGCGCCCCATCCACTCAGCCCCATCCAATGCTTCAATCGCAGCAGATTCTTCGTCCTCCGAAGACATTTCTACGAAGGCAAACCCGCGCATACGACCTGTTTCACGGTCTTTGGGTAATTGAACACTAACAACCTTCCCGTATTCCGAAAAGGTTTCCACAAGATCTTCTTGGGTTACCTGATACGACAAGTTACCAACATAAATCGACATAGCAAATCTCCGAGATCAAAGGCGTGAAGAGTTAAATTCGGAGAAACGCTTGCAAACATTCGTAAAGCGAATAGACAACCGAAAATAATCTTGCACGCCTGAGCATAACATAGACTGCAGGCAAGTGCCCACAACCTTTGTAAAGGTTATAGACCATAGTGTTCTCGCTCTAACCATGCCCGCATCTTACCAGGATTGAGCAGCCCGTGGGGATCAACCATTTGCTTGAATTTGAGGTGTTGAATGTCTACCGTCTTCCTGCCGCCTTCCTCCAAGATGTAGGTGTGCGGGTTGAAGATGTAGGCATCATGCGCCTCGTGGTAGTCCATGATGGCTTGCAAGCGTTCTGCGGTTGAATAGCGCACCACCTGCAACCCAACGGGACGGGCAGCACCTCCAACCCGCATAAATTCTAGATGCATCATCACCTCATCCCCGAAGTGGTTGTAGAGGTGCTCGACCACTTTGAGCTGCTTATCATCCGGGAATAGGGTTTGCAAATAGGTGAGAGTGGGATCAAGGCTGCGAGCATGAAGGGTAGTATGGTTCCAAGAATATTCTACCAACGTAATTCCCTTGCTGGCTTCTTGTGCGGTCTTCTGGTAGCAGATATGGCCATCATGTTCCTTCACCAGTTCAGCAAAAGGTTCCATACAGCACTCGGCAACTAGAACCAGTGCGATATGGCTACCCGTTGGGATATGGCTCTTTAAGGCGGCAAAGTAGGTGGGAATTGGATCCGCACAAATACAGACCAGTTTTTTAATGATGCCGTCGCTGTCACTCAGTGCCTGTCCAAATTTGGCACAGGTCATAAAATCGGGAAACGCTACGATCGCCTCTGCCCATGCATAAGCCGGACCGAGCGGGATCTCCAGTTCGGTAATGATGCCGTTGGTGCCCCAGGCATGAGCAACCTTGTAGACATCATCGCCGCGTAGCTCAATCACACGGGGTTGGTCTTCTAGGGTAACCACTCGCAGTGCCAGGAGGTTGCCGCGATCGCGCAGTTGCCCATAGGTGACCGACCCCACGCCGCCGCTCCCGCCGCCGATAAACCCGCCGATGGTTGCCTTGCGATACGTCGAGGGAGCCATGCGAATTTCCCAGCCTATGTCTCGCGCCTGTTTGTCAATTGCCGCTAGCTTCACTCCCGGTTCCACACAGGCAATTCCGGGCTTAATCCACTTGATTCGCTGCATACCCGATAGATCCAAAATAACGCCGCCCTGGAGTGGCACACACTGCCCATAGTTGCCAGTGCCAGCTCCCCGCACCGTCAACGGCACCTGGCGCTGGTAACAGACTTGCGCAACTCGCAGCACCTCTGCTTCACTCATGGCACGCACTACCAAATCTCCCCGCTTCTCACCCAGTGCCGCTTGCAGAATGGGACTGTAGGTGTAGTAGTCCTGAGACAATTTGGTGACTTGAACCGGATCGGTGATCATCTCCAGCCCGTCCAGGTCTGCCATCAGGGCATTCAGGTCAAGTTGGGTGCCTGTAAACGTCATTGCTGTGCCTTGAGAAGGTTTGAATCAAAAATGGCGTCCGTTTGGGATGCGCGTATTCTGAAAGAGTATCAGGTAACCTGGCGCTGAAGTTATTCGTAGCGATGGATAGTGAGGCAGGCGATCGCCAACTTGCTTGAATACCTCAATCATTCCATGAAATCCTTCTTAAGAGGGAATGAATGCAGTGGCCTGTCTGAATAAGGTTCCAAAAAAAGCAACGAATATGCTTGCTTGCTCTCCCACAAAGCCTCTCTCCGTCTCCATTCTCACCGCCAGTGTTGCCCTAGCGTTTACTCTCTAAACGTCTCCGCTCCCGACGAGCCATATCCTCGATTTCCTCAATCAGATTCTCCCAATCAACATTGGTGTAATCCCGTGCCTTCAGTTTTTCGACGCTAGTCTCAATCCATTTCAAGTAGTCCGTTGCATAGAGATTGAGTTGGCTCTTCTGCAGTTTTGTAGTCATTACCGCTGCTCCTGGAAAACTAAATCTTGTCCACGTCCAGATCTGGAGTTTTTCTTAGGGAAAGCTACAGATTCCAAGCTGGAGGTGGTTTAAGTGACTCTAAAAGGATGTTTTAAAAGTCCTACTGTCCGTCGTAAAGCGTGCAAGATCCCCCTTTTCTTGTATGCCCGAAGGGCTTTAAGCCCCCTTAATAAGGGGGACTTTGAGCTGATTTCCCCCCTTATTAAGGGGGGCTAGGGGGATCGCTGAGTGCTTAACATCACAGACCATACCTTTTCAAACATCCTCTAACTCTTTAGTTGTAAATCATCGAGTTCTGCGTAGTCTGGCAACGTAGTATCGATCGCCTTGCCAGCACGGAGAACAATCCGATCGTGTTGCGATCGCGAGAACAACTCGCTGTAGCGACGGGCCTTGAGTAACACTAAATCAGCCGGTAGCCCAACACCAATGCGTCCAACAGTGGGCAAGTCCATCAGGTCAGCGGGAGTGCTGGTCAAGGCGCGGCACCAGTCGCGGTAAGGATGATCCAGGTGGGCAATTTTGGTGGACATCACGAAGACCTCCAGTGCATCGTGGTCACCAAATGCATGGAAGGGATCACGGCAGTTATCACTGGCGATCGCGACGGGTACCCCTGCCTGTTTCAGTTTATGCAGCAGGGTAACCCCGCGCCAACGGGGAGTGTGCCCAGGCTGACGGTCTTGTAGATACAGGTTGCACATCGGCAGGCTGACGATGCCAATTTTTGCTTGCTTAACGAGGGCGATCGTCGTTTCCACGTCTGCGGCTGGTTGCACCGCCAAACTGCAGCAATGGCCACACACCACGCGATCGTGATACCGATAGCGGATAGCGGCTTCGGCAATATGACGCAAACACGTGGAATCAGGGTCGTTCGTTTCGTCAGCATGAAAATCCAGATTGAGCTTGCGCTCTTTTGCCAGAGTAAATGTGCGATCGAGTTGGGTCTCAAGAGCGGGATTTGCAAAGGCAACGCCGCCCAAAATGCCACCGATGTCTGCGATTTGATTTGCCAGGGTTTCTCCTGCTGGCGTCAGAAAGTAGTCCAGGGTTACCAGACAGACTGCTTGCAGGATAAGCCGATCTGCCCACTGGTCTTGCAAGCATTTGAAGACTTCCAGGCTGATCGCTGCCTGTTTACCAGCCGAGTCAATATGAGTGCGAATCGCTTTGGTGCCATGGGCATAGCTGCATTTCAGCCCAAACTCCATGCGGCGATAGACATCTTCGGCAGCCCAGTGTTGCTCAGCATCCTGCGAAACAACTTGCAGCGCACTCGCAAAGGTGCCATCTGGATTGGGTGCTCGTTCCCAAATGTGTCCCTTATCCAGGTGAGTGTGCAAATCTACAAAGCAGGGAAATACGATACCACCCCGTAGATCAATAGAGGGATGGCTGTAGGAGGTGAGAGTTCCAGCTGTAGCGATGCTGGCGATCGTGCCATCAGCAATCTCAATATCGGCTAGAAGAAAATCGGGGGGTGTGGGAAGTAGGCTTCCCTGAGCGTCGTTCGACTGAGCACTCACGCCGAAGTCAGCCGAACGGATGTGGGGAGTAGATGAGGCAGACCAATCCTTACTTCGCCCCTGCTTACTTCGCACCATCAACGGCTCTGGAACATGAGCATTTCGCAGCCAGTAGTGATTTGCCTGGGGGATCATAGAGGTTTACAAGGACAAGCCGTACGAAATCGCGAACCAGCCACCGGCAGAAGCGCGATCGCCCATTGTATCATCCCTAGGACTTACGCAAACCGCGGAGGTTTAACCAAGAATCAAGCATCGTGATGAACAATAGTGGCTTAAACCTCGGAGGTTTAAGTCAAAATGCGTAAGTCCTGATCCCCTGAAAACAGGGCGAACGAGGAGACTCGAACTCCCGAATGGCGGAACCACAATCCGCTGCCTTAACCACTTGGCTACGCTCGCCATCGCGCATCCGATCATAACATTCCTGGTGGAAATCGATCTACGGAGATGGGACTGTGCAGAATTGTGGTCAAAAGCCAAGCCATTTTTGAAACTTCGTGGTTAAATCTAGGTCAAGGAAATCGGAATCTATTAAGTAAGAAGTGGGAAGCGTCATGGAGTCCATTTGGACACGGCATCAGAGAACTGTCATGAATGGCGCTCATATCGCCATATCGGCTGGAGCGGCACTACTGACTGTCCTTGGAGCAGTGATGGCGACTACAAACCCCAGCCAGGTCGCTTATGAAGCTTATGCAACCAAGCAACTGACTGCCTATCTAGAGACCAAAGTTTGTTCAGAGGCTCCAACAACCTTTGGTTTACGGGATGAATGTCGATCGCTCCTCAGGTCGAATCAATCCCAGATCAAAAAAATTATTGCTGATAGCACTCAACGGCAAAACTTCATCTTTTTCAGCGTTTATACCACTCGCTTTTCAGCCGACGCGATCGCACCAAATTTCTCAATCTCAGTGGGTTCATTCCTGCCAAGCTATCGGGTGCAGACAGTCGGTGCGTTTCATCGATTTCATGTTTACGAAACAGCGCAAGAGTAGATTGCCCCTGATCCCTAACTCCTACTTTGAACCTTTTCCAGATTGGGACTGTCTAATCAGCAGAATTGACCACTGGGTCAGTTATCTGGATTAACCTTGACAGTTCTACGTCGGAAGTTATGAACATCAAACACATTCTGCTCGTACCAGGCGTTATTGCGCTCACTCTTGCTTGCCTTCCTGTTTTACCCGCCTCCGCTCAAACTGAACCTGCACCAACGGTTCAGCCTCGGCAGCGTGAAAACAAACTCAATCTGACCGATGCTCAAAAGACGCAGATGAAGCAAATCCGCGAGGAAACGAAGGCGGCAATTGAAAACATCCTGACGCCTGAGCAGAAGACTCAACTGCAGACTATGAAACAAAGTGGACAGAAGATGCGGGGAGGATTCAAAAATCTCAACCTGACTGATGCTCAAAAAGAGCAAATGCGTGCCATTAAACAAAGCGCTAAACAGAAAATGCAGGCTATCCTAACGCCTGAACAGCGCCAGATGATGCAGCAAAAGCGGCAAGGAATGCAGCAGCGCCGCCAACAGATGCGTCAACAGGGTACATAGTGGGTAGATAGTGCATGGTGGATAGTGAATAGTGCATAGTAGTTATTAGTCATTGATCGCTGGTCATTGGTCATTTGCTCAAACGAATGACCAGTGACCAACGAATGACGAATGGCAAACCATACACTATCCACCCTTCACGTTTCACTCTCCACCTAACGTATGGCGACTCTACCAGAGGTTGTCAGGCAAAATGAATTATTGAACCAGTTAGTGTTGAACCGCGACACGATGGAGGAACTGGGTCGGATTGAGGTGTTGTGGATGTATCCACAGGTTCACCGTGTGTTGGGGTTCATTTGCAAATCGGGCTTTTGGGGTGCAAAGAGAACTGCATTCAAACTGTCTCAGGTTGAGGCGATCGGTTCTAATGGCATCCTGACTCACTGGCAACCCGAGGAAACCGATGCAGAGCATGTTCGCCAGTTAGAGTCATTGATTCACTGTGAGGTTTGGAGCAATGCGGGTAACAAGCTGGGCAAAGTGATTGATTGCGTATTTAATCTGCGCAATGGAGTGATTACAGATTACCTGGTCGTGGGCGATCGCTTTAACCAGCTTTCTGGCACCATCTACCGGCTACCGCCTGCCAAAATCGATAGCTTTGGGCGGCGGCGAATATTAGTTGCAGAAACATCGATTCAGTCCCTTGCTACCTACCGTGAAGGACTACAGCAAAAGCTATCTAAAGCCACCAGTGTGCTGAAAGAGGATTACACGCACGCCACAGAAGAGCTGAGATCGCTGGCAAAACAGGCCCAGGAAACGACCCAACACACTACGGCTCAACTGAAAACGTTGGCTGAACAGGCTAGAGAACGTGCTCAATTGCTGGCAGAGCAAGCAAAGGAAAAAGCACAGGAATTGAATGAGCAGCTTCAAGAAAGTGCTCAAACCCTGGCTGAACAGGCAAAAGAAACCCGGGAGATCCTTGTTGAACGAGTCCAGGAACGCACAGAGACGCTGGGTGAACAGCTCAAGGACAGCGCTCAAACCATTACGGTACAGGCAAGAGAAATTTTTGATGCTGCGATCAACGACGAATCGGAACCTCTATCCACTCAGGCTACAACTCAAACCCAGAAGCCAGTTCAACCCGAACAGCCAACCCAATCATCGATGTTGGATGATGAGTTCTGGATCTTAGATGACAACGAAGATGACAATGAATCCTGGACTTCAAGCAGTGATAAAGATCAACCGCCGGAGAATCATGACGACTCATGGGACATTCCTGAGCCACCTGAGCTAGATGAGACTGATGCGGTGCCTACAGCATCAACCGAGCCTGCCCGTGAGCCATCCCCCGAAGCATCGCCACTCCCCAAGGTCATAAAGCCCATAACATCAGAGGATGAGGACGACGATCCGTGGATCTGAAATGATCGCTGCCCGATCGCTGTCGTTACGGTGCCTATCAACGGTAGATTAATAACGCAGTCTTTATCGTGGTTGTTGCGTGTCAGTTAGTCAGTTATTTGGGTCGCGATCGCTCGTCAGCCTGGGAATTGGAGGCACTGTTCGAGAGTATCACTGGGTTTGGAAAAGTAAACCCGTCACCGTTATCTATGAAGTGCTCGGCGAAGGCACTCCAGTCCTGTTGTTGCCAGCCTTCAGCAGCGTATCCAGCCGCACCGAAATGCGAGGGTTGGCCCAGCAGCTAGCCCATCAATTTCAGGTTGTTGCCGTAGACTGGCCCGGCTTTGGACAGTCTGACCGGCGCGCATTCAACTACCAACCAGCGCTGTATCATGCCTTTCTACGAGATTTCGTCCGGTCTGTCTTCTCAGAACCAGTCGTGGCGATCGCGGCTGGTCATGCGGCTGGCTACGTGATGCGGCTGGCCCAACAGCAGTCTTCCCCCTGGTCCTACATCATCCTGACCGATCCGACCTGGCGCGGCCCGTTACCCACGGCAATGGGAGAACATCGCGGGGTCTACAAGCTGCTCCGACAGATTGTCGGGCTTCCCCTTTTGGGACAATTTCTTTACTTCTTAAACACGCTTCCCTGGTTCCTGCGCTGGATGTACGGTCGCCATGTCTACGCCAACCGTAAAAACATCTCCCGCCCACTCATCGCCCAAAAATGGCGCATTACTCAGAAATGGGGAGCACGCTTTGCTCCCGTTGCCTTCGTCACGGGAGGACTCGACCCCGTTCGTAACCGGATGGAATTTATCGATTATTTTCAGCCATTGACTGTACCGGTGCTGATAGTAATCGGTGAGCAAACACCCCCCAAGTCTCGTGAGGAAATGGAAGTGGTGGTTCATTTTTCGGGTGTGCAGGTTTACCGAATCCCCGGCTCTCTGGGACTCCATGAAGAATACTCAACTGAATTGGTGGATGGCATCCTGCCGGTTTTGAACAAATTCTTATCGTAAACAAGGAATTTCAGGCGATGAAGCGTTCCACTCTCCTACTCTCTACTGCAGTCATGTTGACCCTGGCAACCACTGCTCTAGCTGAAAATCCTGAGCATCTGCAACGACTGATCGATAAACGGGACTGTGAAGGGTGCAGCCTGACCGAAGCCAAGCTCTACAGCTATGACCTGGAGGGAGCCAACCTCAAAGGAGCTAATCTCACCTCGGCTGTTTTGCAAGGTTCGATTCTCGATTATGCAAACTTGACTAACGGTGTGCTCGAAAAAGCCAACCTGGCCCTCGTCAAGCTACGAGAGGCTAACTTACAGGGAGCCAACTTGCAAGGCGCTTACCTGTATGGAGCGAATCTGCAAAGAGCCAATCTCACTGGAGCGAACCTGCAAGGCGCTGTATTAGAAGGGGCAGACCTGCGCGGCGCAAACCTCAGTCAGACCAATTTGCAGAAAGCCAATCTGCTGAAAGCAAAAATGTCCGGTGCCGTGTTAGACGGTGCCTTACTCAAGGGAGCCAGGATGCCCAATGGGGCGGAGGCAAAGTAAAAGAAATCCAAAATTGCAAATCTAAAGTCCAAAATGGTATTAGGGTGCCCAGCAAGCTCACTTAAACCTTGTTCACGTCCAGACCTGGAGTTTTTCTGAAGGGAAAGCTCCAGATTCCGAGCTAGACGTGGTTTAACGCAGCTCATTTGGCACAACAATAAAGAGAACACAGTATGAAAACAGGACTGTTCCTTTTAGGGGAACTTGATGATGACGATATTGATTGGATGGTTGCAACGGGCAGCCGACAGGAAATTTTGGCTGAAACCGTGCTGATTCAAGAAGGAGATCCCACGGATTATTTGTATGTTCTTTTGGAAGGAGTTCTGAGCGTTTCCACAGCCGCTACGCAAGGCCGAGAAATTGCTGAACTATCCAGTGGTGATGTGATTGGTGAAATGTCCTTTGTGGATACTCGTCCTCCTTCGGCTACCGTGATCGCAAAGCAGAATTCATTGGTTCTGGCGATTTCTAGAGAGCACCTCGGGACAAAACTCCGTCTTGATGGTGCATTTGCTGCCCGGTTCTACCGCGCTTTAGCAATTTCCCTCTCCAATCGGTTGCGCTTCACAGTGGGTCAGCTTGAAACCAGCGGGAGGGTGCAAAGACTTGATAGTGAAGGTTCCGTCAATGACCTCGATCGCGATTCTCAAGAGAATATGGTGCTTGCAAAAACCCGGTTAGATTGGTTACTGAGGCGATTGAAAGACGAGTAGTCCCTTCGCTCCACGATCCAAGCCGTATACTGAAGTCTGCGCAGTCAAAACGAGGTTATTCATGGCATCCATTCGTGAGTTGCACCAACAGCTCATCAACAACGAGCGATCGGCGGTTGAAATTACGCAGGCAGCACTCGATCGCATTCAAGCACTGGAACCCAAGCTACACAGCTTTCTCCAGGTCACCGCCGATCAGGCCTTACAGCAGGCGCAACAGGTGGATGCCAAACGTGCAGCGGGTGAAGACGTTGGGCTATTAGCGGGCATTCCGATCGCGATTAAAGACAACATCTGTACCAGGGGAGTGCGCACCACCTGTGCCTCGCGGATTCTGGAGAACTTTGTGCCGCCCTACGAAGCAACCGTGACGCAAAAGCTGATCGATGCGGGAGCCGTGATGGTCGGCAAAACGAACCTGGACGAGTTTGCGATGGGTGGTTCAACGGAAACCTCGGCATTCCAGCTCACGGCAAACCCGTGGGATACGTCGCGAGTTCCGGGTGGCTCATCGGGGGGGTCAGCAGCAGCGGTGGCGGCGGGAGAATGCCCGATCGCGATCGGGTCTGACACGGGTGGCTCGATTCGTCAACCGGCCTCCTTCTGCGGGATTGTCGGGATGAAGCCGACCTATGGGCTGGTGTCTCGCTATGGGTTGGTGGCGTTTGCCTCGTCGCTGGATCAGATTGGCCCGTTTGCCCGCAGCGTAGAGGATGCGGCAATTTTGCTGGGCGCGATCGCCGGCCACGACCCAATGGATTCCACCAGCCTCAAGGTTGAAATCCCCGACTACACCCAGTTCCTGATTCCGGATCTGAAAGGCAAGAAGGTCGGCGTGATTCAGGAAACCTTCGGTGAAGGACTGGATCCCGATGTTGAAAAGTCTGTCCGGCAGGCAATCCAGCAGCTTGAGGACTTAGGTGCTGAAATTCACGACATTTCCTGTCCCCGCTTCCGCTACGGAATTGCGGCTTACTACATCATCGCCCCCTCCGAAGCCTCGGCAAACCTGGCGCGTTATGACGGCGTCAAGTACGGCATCCGGACGGAAGATGCTGAGAATCTGATGGAGATGTATACCCGCACCCGTGCCCAGGGTTTTGGCTCAGAGGTGAAGCGGCGGATCATGATTGGCACCTATGCCCTGTCCGCAGGTTACTACGATGCCTACTATCTGCAAGCCCAGAAAGTGCGCACCCTGATCAAGCAAGATTTTGAGCAGGCCTTTAATCAGGTTGATGTGTTGGTTTCGCCAACGGCACCGACACCTGCGTTTAAGGCGGGTGATAAGTCTGCCGATCCGCTCAGCATGTATCTGGTTGACCTGATGACCATTCCGGTGAATCTGGCGGGGTTGCCCGGTATGAGCATTCCTTGCGGATTCAGTGAAACAGGTTTACCGATTGGGCTGCAGTTGATTGGCAACGTGTTGCGGGAAGACCAGGTGTTTCAGGCAGCTTACGCCTATGAGCAGGCAACAGACTGGCACACGCGATCGCCCCAACTAGACACAGGTAATGAGCCGCCAAAGCAACAGAAAAAAGCTGGTAAACAGCGCGGGTAGGGCAAGTGTGTAGGCTGCCACAATTAAACTGAATATGCCAGGAGTGTCATTGGTCATTGGTCATTTGCAAAGGACAAGTGACCAATGACCAATGACTGTTGTTTTTAATACTCATTTTTGTCCACTTACAGTGAAGCTACTGCATTTGATAGACGCATACCCCGTTTGAGTCCCACTGCAGTTCGGCAATTAGGAAGGCACTGCCGCTGATCACGATTCCCGTAGTCAGCGATTGCCAGATGCCGACATAGGGCAGCAGTACGATCGCGAGTAGATGCAGCAGGCTGATCAGGATAAACATGCGCGATCGCATCCTCAATCCAGTAACCAAATAACTCACTGCACTCAACCCCAACCAGAGTGGGCAAATGTTCAGCAGCACCGGCCCCCAACCCCAAAAAATACTGAGATCGGTGATTAAAATCCCGGCGAGTATCAAAATTGCCCAACTTGCTAAAACCCAACTCAACCGCTCTGTGATCGTAAATCGCCGAGTCAAGACGACCATTGCGATTGTTCCCAGCACTGTCAATGCAGATGAAAGAACAATTTGGGAGGTCCAACCAAAGGGTAAAACTGAGCTGTGGTAAAAATGACAACGGCAATCAATCCCCACAGCAAACACGCCTGGTCGTGACGGGTATAGAACGTCGAGAGCACAATGAACTGATTCATTTGCCAGTGAACCCGCCACAGCCCTGGCAGATCTTGAATGTCAAAAGCAGATGCTTTTCTCGCAAAAATTGGAACGGTTGAATTAAAAAAACTCATTGAAAAGATTATTAATTGGCTTAAGCGCGATCGCGACGCAGTATTTAAGGCATGAAATCAATCCTGAGTTGATTGTAAAGTAATGTAAAACGGATGGCTAGTGCAAGAACACTCACATTTGTGAACCTCTGCTGCCTGCTGGTTAGGTGATTTTCAGCAAACAAACTACCTGTAGGGGCAGGTTTGTCATTAAAGCGATCGGCTTGATGCAAAGACTCTGGCAAAACCTGCCCCTACCAAACGGTATGTTTTCTCTCAGAAATCTCCTTATCTTCCTGTCCGCAAATCTGACAAGTGGGGGTTCAGGTGACAGTTGGTAATTGTCCGGTGTGAAATTGGCGTAAAGCCTGTGTTAACCAGGCAGATTAAGTGGATAAGACCGTTATTCAGCGCATACACTCAATAGGGTAAATCGTTGAAATTCCTGTGAGGCAGCCTGCAGATGATCCATCCCTCTCAAACTTCAACACTTATTGATGGGATTAAATTTGGTACAGACGGTTGGCGGGGTGTGATTGCAGCAGACTTTACCTTCGATCGCGTTCAATACGTAGCCGCGATCGCCGCTCAGGTGCTGGCCGATAGTTACGGCCGCGAAACCAACAGCCGCACCGTTGTGGTGGGCTACGATCGCCGCTTTCTCTCAGAAGAATTTGCCCGCGCGATCGCAGAGTCCGTGAGAGCCGCCGGATTTGATGTGCTGCTCTCCAAAAGCTATGCCCCAACGCCTGCGTTTAGCTGGGCAGCCAAACAGCAAAATGCCCTGGGCGCACTGGTGATTACCGCCAGCCATAATCCGGGCAAATACTCGGGGCTAAAAGTGAAGGGTGCCTTCGGTGGCTCGGTGGCTCCCGCTGTCACGCAGCAGATTGAGGCACGGTTGCCCGCCGGTTTAAAAGCGGCGGCAACTCCTGGAGAACTGCAAACTTTTGATCCCTGGCAGAGCTACTGTGAAGGACTGCGCACCAAAGTCGATGTTTCAATCATCCGAGATGCCATCCAGAAGGGCGAGTTGACGGTATTTGCCGATGTCATGCACGGGGCAGCGGCGGGCGGACTGGAGCAACTGTTGGGGATTCCGATTCGAGAGATTAATAGCGATCGCGACCCCTTATTCGGCGGCGGCGCACCGGAACCCCTGCCCAAATACCTGTCAGAACTGTTTCATCAAGTGCATAGTTATCGTCAAGCGCATCCCACTGGACTCTCGGTTGGGCTGGTGTTTGATGGCGACAGCGATCGCATCGCCGCTGTCGATGGGCGCGGCACCTTCCTCAGCTCCCAAATTCTGATTCCCATCCTGCTGGAACACCTGGCCGTCAATCGCGGCTTCACGGGCGAATTCATCAAAACCATCAGCGGGTCTGACCTGATGCCCAAAGTTGCCGCGCTGTACGGCTTACCCGTCTATGAAACACCGATTGGCTACAAATACATTGCCGATCGCATGTTAGAAGCCAACGTCTTGCTGGGCGGCGAAGAGTCGGGCGGAATTGGCTACGGCAACCACATTCCGGAGCGGGATGCCCTGTTGTCGGCGCTGTACGTGCTGGAGGCGATCGTCAAATTCAACGCTGATCTCAGTGACCTGTACCACAACCTGCAAAAACGAGCTGACTTCTCCTCCAACTACGATCGCATCGATCTGCCTCTGGCGGGTATGGAAGCGCGGGCGCGATTGGTTGAGCAACTACAAGCCCAACCGTTGACTGAAATTGCTGGTCAAAAAGTCGTGGATTGCCTCACCGTCGATGGCTATAAATTTCGCCTGGATGATGGGCGCTGGCTGCTGATCCGTTTCAGCGGCACCGAACCGGTTCTGCGCCTCTACTGCGAAGCCAAAACCATGCAACAGGTTCACGAAACCCTCGATTGGGCAAAGGAGTGGGCCAGTAAGGCTTAAATGCAGAAGTCGGGGTTCTTGCTGAAAATCCGCTTTTAACCTGACACGTTGGCTCAGAACCCCGACTTCTGGAAGGCATCAAAGCTTAATCAACCAGTGCCGTCGGTACAACGCAGCGGCGATCGCCCACCAAAACACGAGTATGGCGATCGCAAACAGGAGCGAACCATTCACTGCCCCGGCCCAACCGGCAAACCCATGCTGATAAATCCAGTTGTATGCGGTGGTTGCCGTTTCACCACTGCCAACCGGAAGTTTAACCAGCAGCTTGATCAGGGCAACTGAAGCGACAAACAGGGCGATCGCATTCACTCCCAACACTTCAAACGGTTTGCTCCACCCACGCATCCGTCGTACTTCCACCAATTCATAGCAGATTGCAAACAACAGTAATGCCCAACCCGTGGTGTACATCACATAGGAACTGGTTCACAGCTTTTTATTGATCGGAAACACTTCATTCCAGAACAGACCGACGATTAAGCAACCGATGCTGATCAGGGCCAGTACCGTGCTGGTTTTGGAGCTACTCGGCTGGCGGCGAATCCAATCCCCTGTGAAATAGCCTGCCAAAACGCTGACTACCGCTGGCAACGTGCTGAACAACCCTTCTGGATCGCCCATTCCATTAAATCCATCCCACTGATACAGATGCGTGCTGGGAATGAGCAGGCGATCGAGATACCCGCTCAGATTGCCGGCGATCGTTAGAACACCCGCGCCCTGTCCAGGAACGGGAATCAGCATCATGGCCAACCAGTAGCCAATCAGCAAGCCAATTGCCAGTCGCCATAGTCCTTTGCGAGGCTGGTGGAGCACGGCTAAAGCGGCGAACAGGTAGGCAAGGCTGATCCGTTGCAGCACCCCCAGGATGCGAACGGTGCTCAGGGAATTGCCCAACAGATTCAGCAGCACGCCGATCGCAAACAGGAGCACGGCGCGACGCAGAATTCGCCAGTAAGCAACCGCGATCGGTGTGCTGCCATCCAGGTATTTGGCCAGCGAGAACGCGATCGCCACCCCAGCAATGAACAGAAAGCATGGAAAGACGAGATCGGCAGGGTTGCAACCGTGCCATTCAGCGTGTTGCAGAACGGGATACCCATACGGTGCGGCAACACTGACCATGTTGACAACAATCATGCCTGCGATCGCCAATCCCCGAAACACATCCAGTGATACCAACCGTGTCGATAACGTTTCACCGTTTCTCATCATCCCAGTTCCTGCAGAGATGCTTTGCTAACGTGTTCATTGGCAATAACAACACGCTTCTTACCCTTATGGACGAGATTGACGGCTGGCTCCGTAACTGGACTTCTAAAATGTGAAGATATACAAATTGCTTTGCTGTTTCAACAGTTGCGAAGTTTATGGCCCTGTCTTCTATTACCCGTGCCCTTGGGCGATCGCCCCTCACCGCTGAACTCCTTACCAAACTTAACCAACAGCGGTGCTTAAAGCTGACTGGGGCTGCCCGTCTCCCCAAAGGATTGGTGAGTTCGGCGTTGGCGCAAGCGCGATCGCACAGCTTGTTGGTGGTCACAGCCACTCTAGAAGAAGCCGGACGCTGGAGTGCCCAACTGGAAGCCATGGGTTGGCAAACCGTAAACTTCTACCCCACCTCCGAAGCATCTCCCTACGAGCCGTTTGATCCGGAAGCAGAGATTACCTGGGGGCAGTTGCAAGTGTTGGCGGATCTGATCAGGAGTGAGGAGAGAGAAGAGAGGAGTGAAGCGAGTTCTGACCCCTCACCCCTCACCCCTCACCCTTCACTTGCCATCATCGCTACCGAACGGGCCCTGCAACCCCACCTGCCCCCCGTCGAGGTGCTGCAGTCCTACTGTTTGACGCTGCAGAAGGGGATGGAGTTAAGCCTGGGGGCCTTTGGCGATGAACTGGCGCGGTTGGGCTATGAACGAGTGGCGCTGGTGGAAACGGAGGGGCAGTGGAGTCGTCGCGGGGACATTGTGGATGTGTTTCCGGTGGCGTCGGAATTGCCGGTGCGACTGGAGCTGTTTGGCGACGAGCTGGATCAAATCCGGGAGTTTGATCCGGCCACGCAGCGATCGCTGGATCGTACCGAGCAACTCGTGATTACCCCGACCAGCTTTGCACCCATCATTCAAACGGCGCTCACCTCCGAAAAAGCCGAAGTGGTCAAGTCCTACCTTTCCTCCCAAGATCAGGAGCTATTCGAGCAAGGACAATTCCTGGAAGGAAGCCGCCGCTTTCTGGGTCTGGCCTTTGACCACCCCGCGTCCCTGCTGGATTACCTGCCCGAAAACACGTTGATTGCCATTGACGAACCAGAACAGTGTGAAGCGCACGGCGATCGCTGGTTTGAGCATGTCGAAGAGCATTGGGGCGAAGTGGCAGCGGATGAAGCAGATGGCAGCCCCGATTTATCCGTTTCATCCGTTACCCATCCGTTGCCAAAGGTGCATCGGTCGTTTGCTGAATCCCTGGCAGAAGTCGGGCAATTTGATTGCCTTCACCTCTCCGAACTCGCCGAAGAAATCTCAACAATCCAAAATCCAAAATCCAAAATCCAAAATCCCCCTCCCTCCTCACCCATCAACCTCTCCAGCCGCCCCGTCCCTACCATCCCCCACCAGTTTGCTCGACTGGCGGAAACGTTGCGTGAGGAGCGCGATCGCAGGTTTGCGGTTTGGTTGGTGTCGGCGCAACCGTCGCGATCAGTGGCGCTGCTGCAGGAGCATGACTGTCCGGCGCAGTTTGTGCCCAATCCGCGCGACTTTCTGGCGATCGACAAGTTGCAAACGCAGCATACGCCGGTGGCAGTGAAGTATTCTGGCTTGGCGGAGCTGGAGGGGTTTGTGCTGCCGACGTTTCGGTTGGTGGTGGTGACGGATCGGGAGTTTTTGGGCAACACACGCTAGCGACGCCCAGCTATATCCGCAAGCGACGACGAGCCGCCTCGAAACAGGTCGATCCGAATAAGCTGCAGCCGGGGGATTTTGTCGTGCATCGCAATCATGGGATTGGGCGCTTCCTGAAGCTGGAAAGCCTGACGATTAACCAGGAAACCCGTGAGTATCTGGTAATTCAGTACGCGGATGGCTTGCTGCGCGTGGCGGCGGATCAGGTCAACTCGCTGTCGCGCTTCCGGGGGGTGGGTGAGGCGGCTCCCGAACTGAATAAGATGACGGGTAAAACCTGGGAGAAGACGAAGAGCAAAGTCCGCAAAGCAATCAAGAAGGTGGCGGTTGACCTGCTACAGCTTTATGCCCAGCGGGCCCAGCAGATTGGCTTTTCCTTCCCGATCGACGCCCCCTGGCAGCAGGAGATGGAGGATTCCTTCCCCTACCAGCCGACACCGGATCAGCTTAAAGCGACCCAGGATGTGAAGCAGGATATGCAGAGCGATCGCCCGATGGATCGACTGGTCTGCGGCGATGTTGGCTTCGGCAAAACTGAGGTTGCGATCCGCGCCATCTTCAAGGCGATCACGGCCGGGAAACAGGTGGCATTGCTCGCGCCGACGACGATTCTGACCCAGCAGCACTACCACACATTTAAGGAGCGCTTTGCCCCCTACCCGATTCAGGTGGGTTTATTGAACCGCTTCCGCACCCCCCAAGAGCGCAAGGACATCCTGCAGCGATTGGCGACGGGCGAGTTGGATATCGTCGTCGGCACCCACACGCTATTAGGCAAAGGTGTGCAGTTTCGCGACCTGGGAATGCTGGTGGTGGATGAGGAACAGCGGTTTGGCGTCAATCAGAAGGAAAAGATCAAATCCCTGAAAACGCAAGTAGACGTGCTGACGTTGAGTGCGACGCCGATTCCGCGCACCCTCTACATGGCGCTCTCTGGGGTGCGGGAGATGAGTTTGATTACCACACCGCCGCCCGCGCGCCGTCCAATTAAGACCCATCTGGCTCCCTATGACCCCGAAACGGTGCGATCGGCGATTCGGCAAGAGCTGGATCGGGGCGGACAGGTGTTTTACGTCGTGCCGCGGGTGGAGGGAATTGAGGAAATCTCTGCCCGAATTTATGAGATGGTGCCCAGTGCGCGGATTGCGATCGCCCACGGCCAGATGCCGGAAGGCGAACTAGAATCCACCATGCTCACCTTCAGCGAAGGCGACGCCGAAATTCTTGTCTGTACCACCATCATTGAGTCTGGACTGGACATTCCCCGCGTTAACACCATCTTGATTGAAGACGCCCATCGCTTTGGACTATCCCAGCTTTACCAGTTGCGGGGTCGGGTTGGGCGATCGGGAATTCAAGCCCATGCCTGGCTGTTCTACCCCAAACAAAGCCAGCTCAACGATCCGGCCCGTCAACGGCTGCGGGCAATTCAGGAATTTACCCAGTTGGGGTCGGGCTATCAGTTGGCAATGCGCGACATGGAAATTCGCGGCGTCGGCAATCTGCTGGGAGCGGAACAGTCGGGACAAATGGACGCGATCGGCTTTGATCTCTACGTCGAAATGCTGCAAGAAGCGATTAAAGAGATTCGCGGACAGGAAATTCCACAGGTGGATGATACGCAAATCGGATCTACAAAGTTACGGCGATGATTCCTGCCGATTATATTTCCGATCTGGAACAAAAATGAGTGCCTATCGATCGGTTGCTGCGGCAGATACGAAGTTAGAATTAATAAATATTGCGGCGGGATGGCACGATCGCTATGGTGAAATTCCCAAACCAGCGCAACAATTATTCCGCATCGTCGAACTAAAACAAATTGCCAAACAACTCGGCTTTAGTCGGATTCGTCCCGATGGGAAACAACACGTCATTTTAGAAACACCAATGGCAGAACCCGCCTGGAATTTACTTGCGGAATATCTCACCGATAGCTTGCGATCGCGGTATGTTTATAGTTCTGGCAAGGTTACGGCTAGAGGTTTGGGCGTATTGCGTCCAGAGGAACAGGTAGAGACTTTAATCGGTGTTTTGAGTAAGATGCAAGGTGTATTGATGATAGAAACTGCAAGTGAATCGTGACAGGTGCGCTCGTCGATAGTCGCTCGACTCCTAAATCAAATTTTAGTGGCAACGATCGCGATTTCTGACCATTCCTGCTCGGACAATGGCTGAGGGCAAAAATCAACATCAAAATATTCACTAGCTGCATTGACAAGCGCACTGACAAGTTCAGCAATTTCTAGTCGAGATACGCTCGGTGGAGGTGATGCCATCGGTTCGCCAAATACCCGATCGCATAACTCTAAATCTGGGTCGATCCGCATCGAGCCATGTTGTAAAATCGCCCCCGATCGAATTAATTGGGCGCTACCGATGAGTTTATAACCATCATTACAGACTAAATCGGCACTAGTTGCCGTGCCAAAACAATTTGGATTGTGAATATAACCTCTACCCGCCGTTCCAAAAGATAATTCAACTCCTAGCGATCTCCAACCATCGATCAAAAATTTACAAATTTGACAATAGACTTGCGCTCTTTTGCCAATAAATTCTGAGCTGACAAAGGCATAAGTTAAATCGCCATGATGTAGCACTCCGCGTCCACCTGTCGGTCTTTTTACTAGTTCTACCGGACGCTCCTGCCACAGTAAATTTTTCCAGTGGGCTGGAAAATTACGTTGGTGATAGCCTAATGATATTGTCGGCTGCGACCAGGTATAAAAGCGCAATGTCGGCGGCAGATTGCCTAAAAGATGTTGTTCTAGCAACCAAATATCGATCGCCATTTGCATTTTCCCAGTAGTCTCAATTACGGGAATCAGTCGCCATGCTTTAGATCGATTCATTCGATTGCAGATCGTGAGTTTTAGCTAAAGGTAACACTTTTCGCTTTCAACTTTCAACTTTATTAACCCTAAGATCGAGCGCGCGATTCCAGTTGCTTTCTCAAATTACTACTGAGCAAATCGATCGCCGATTACTACTA
>JAAUSG010000069.1 GCA_012034055.1 Leptolyngbyaceae cyanobacterium RU_5_1
CTTCCAGCGCAACTTTGGCTTTGAATTGCGGACTGTATTGTTTGCGTTTGTTACTCATGAACTACTCCTATCATGTTTCGAGTGGTTCAGAGCTTAACCCCCTGTCCAGTTTTTCGGTTCCACTTCAGTCACTTTCTCCTTTTGTTGTTTATCGAGACTCCATAAGTTAGGTTGAGCAAAGCGAAACCTAACTAAAACAGGAATTTCGGGTTAACCTCTGAAGCTTTTTAACTAATTGCTTCTGAGGTAATTCGCAAAAGCAAGAACACAATTCTGCAGCAGCACGAATATCGAAATACTCTGTTACATTTATAGGCATTGCTAAAAAGCGGGGTACTTTAAACCTTCGTTCCAAAGCACCCCGCTCTAAATTCATTCCAGGAATTAGCAATGTCTTCTAGCTCAATCGCTTTGGGCGTTGCTGATTCTGGGTATGAAAAAGGTGTTGTATGCTCGAAACTTCGTTTCGATTCATACTGCTTTTCAGCAACGCCATCAGCTTTGACTACAAGCTTTATGTTGAAGCTGCATGACTCAACGATTCATCTTGGGCTGCGCCGTGGTTCCAGCGGAATGACTGAACCGAGTAGCGGTGCTGGCGCTAAATCCTCAGCCTTGATCGTTTGTAACAGCGATCGCCAATTCTTGCGCACTGCTGCATTTTGCGGCGATGTCTGTAGTTGAGCTGCAACTCGTGCCAGAGCATCATACCAAACATCCGGTGTGGCATTGCGAATTTGGCGTTCTCGCTCTGCCGTCAGTGTCACTCGCTGCACCATGCCATTTAAGGTTAAATCCGGTTTTGCACCTGTGCCATCTTGACAGTAAAGCTGAAAATACCAGCGGTAATAGTTCCCCGCTTGCAGCGCCGATTGAGGTGGCAGCGTCACACTGACAATTCCAGGAGTTTTAGGCAGCGTAAAGCGAACCTGATAGAGGCGCTGTTGTTCTCCGGGCCAAGTCAACAGAGTAAACTCTCCAAACTTTATTTGCTCGGCTGCAAACGGAATATAAAACAGCAAGGTGGGAGAATCCGTTGTGGTCAAAACTGGATTTTCAACGGGCAGCAGTGCTTGTACCGAACGATTGAGCGCATTGCACGACAACGGATCATGGGGATTGAGTCCGCCGCCCGGTCGAGTCCCATTTGGGGGCGGTTTGGGCGGAGGCGGGGGTGGCTTCTGAGCGATCGCAGAATGGGGAATGCGATCGCTCATCGGTTGAGCCAATAAATCAGTCTGTAAGCTTAAACCAATTGCCAACGGAATTGATACAATCCAGCATCTGCCAATCAACTTAGAATGACTCATATTCGCCCAATCTCCAATTTTTACAGGTAAGTAGATTGAGATGATTAAACGTAAGATGTGTAAAGCCCACGGCATGGCTGCGCGCCTTTAGCGCAGCCATAACGCATCAATCCTTTGAACAGCATGGGTTACGCTATCGCTTCTCTGGTATGCCGGAACGGCTTTACCCATCCTACGGTAGTTCGTTTTAATTCCATCGACCTACTTACTTCATATCACCTACAAAGTCATTTTTTAAGGGCAACATAGAATAACAACGCAGTCGAACGCCATCTATCCTGATAGAGTTGGGAAGAGAAGTCGCTGCAAGTTGGCATTATGGTGTTTGACTGGGACGAAGAAAAAGCCAGAAGCAACCTTGCCAAGCACAATGTTTCTTTTGATGAAGCTACTTCTGTATTTGATGATCCGCTGTTTCTGACCTTTGCCGATCCAGAACACTCCTTTCAAGAGCGACGATTCATTATTATGGGAGAATCAGCTAAAGGGCGATTACTCGTTGTCGCGTATATCGATCGTGCAGGCACCACGCGCTTAATCAGTGCCCGTCCAGCTACCCGAAAGGAACGTAAAGCTTATGAGTCAGACCTTTGAAATGGATGATGACTTACGCCCTGAATACGACTTTACTCAACTTCCAGTTGTGGCACGGGGTCAAGGGCGCAAACGATCCACCCGAATGGTTCAGTTAGATCCGGATGTAGCAGCAATTTTTCCAGATTCTGCGGCAGTTAATGAAGGGCTGCGCCTGCTCATTAGATTAATTCAACGGACATCGCCCCAACCAGATGTACAGTCTGTAACGGCATCAAAAGAGCCATAGCTGTTAGCCTTAACTGCGTAAAATCACCGTATAGCAATCCGGTTGGGGCAGGCTGACCAGAGATCTCGGTGAAGATGTAAAAGTTATTGGCAGTTGCTCAACCGAAACGATCTGCGTCGCAATTCCAGATGGATCAGCATTCCGATCGCGGTCAGAAATACAGCGAATAAGGCTGGAATCAACGGTAACCATCCTCCCTGGCTTAAACCAATTAGGCAAATCTGATAAACCGCGATCGCCACCATTGCAATCGCGAATCCCAACCACAGTGGGCGCGATCGCAGCCGTTTGACGAGTACACCTGTGATCAGCGAGATGCCGAAAATCCAGATTGCATCGCCCCCCTGAAGGTTACGCCACTGGGGTAGTCCCCAAATCAGCGATCGCTGCTCGAACACGGCACTGAGGAGCTGACTGACCATGTGGGCGTGAACCCAAACGCCCGCCATTTCACCGTAAGGTGTGTCAAAGCTGTCTCTAGCAACGCCTGCTGTGTAGCCGATTAAGACGATGCGATCGCGCACCATGTCAGCCGTCACCTGTCCAGCCAATACTTGCCGTAGCGAAACGACTTGTCCAGGCGGTGCGGCGCGATAGTTCAGCATGATTTGATCCGTGCCATCCAGCGCTTGATAGCTGACAAACCGTGTCGGTAACGGACGCAAGCCGACGGAGCCGAACTGCCACTGCTGTTCAGAAGTCACCTGCAGGGGTTGAACCCTGGCATTGCGCAGAAAACGGTAGGCGAGTTGAAAGCTGAGGCTGTAGGGCGTTGCACAGGCTGATCGCAGCGGTGCAACGTTCGGGTCATAGGACAAGGGATGACGACGAACAGTTCCCCCTTCGGGTTGGACGGCGGTTTGCAGATCGCTCCGCTGCGAGGGTTGCCAGGGACTGAAGCGATCGCGGATCAGGTTGCTGAATCCGACTTGTTCGAGTTGCTGGTCAGCCGTAAACTCAGGTGGAGCCGCGTAGTTTTGATCGTCCTGGTCAAAGGCGCAGACGGTGAGCAGCTTAGAATTCTGCTGGAACTGCGTAATCAGACGTTTTCGTCCGTCTCCTCTGGATTGGAAGCGATGCATATCCAGCCCGATCGCCACAGGTTTATGCGGCTCTAGAGCGGCGATCGTGTTCACGAGTGTGGCATCGGTCAGCGGATAGCCGCCCTGCTGATTGACATCGGTCTGCGTCACTTCAACCACCAGAATGCGGGCATCGATCGCCTCTGCCGGACGCAAACGCATCAGATGATCGTAGGCGGCTAGCTCCATCGGTTGCAGCATTCCGGTCGATCGCATCGCCAGAATTGCAACCGTGACGATCAGGCAAATCCAGATGGCGATCGCCACGCTGTCTTTTGGCACGAGGCAGCGCATGCGCAGGTGTGGGCATTGGGGATGGATCGGAATCCCCACAGAGACTCTGCCAATTGGGGGGGGTCACCAGCGGGTTTTGGTAAATCACGGGGAGCCAACTGGCGCAGGGGAATTGATGTTCTAACCCCTGTAAGCGCTCTCTGGCTTGCCGTTCTGCCAGGTAAAGCGATTCACCAGCGGCAAATGCTTCCAGGAAATAGTGCAAAAATACGGCGGCGACCTGATCGGCAACCGGCTCTCGCATCACGATCATCTGAGGAATGCGGAGTTGATGCAGCTCTTGTGCTAACCCCAATCCATCACAGGAGTTAAAAATTGCCAACTGTAAGCCGCGATCGATGGTTTGGCGCAGACCATACTTCAGCTCCGAGAGGGTGAGGCTGTCCGTCTGGTTAATGTAAATTCGTCCGCTCTCGCCCTCTGTCTGGCTGTGTCCGGCGAAGAACAGAATATCCCACGCCTCTTGCCACAGGCGATCGCTGAGTTGCTGGCGATCTGGTTCAACGAGAAACTCAACTTCGGCATTAGGAATCCGCTCGAGAAGCTGGCGATCGCGTTCTAAATGAATGCCGTGGCTATTGCCTAGAATTGCCAGAACGTTCACCGTTGCTTTGGCAGGAATGATCCTGCGGTTGTGAACCGTTTCATATTCGGGTGCGCTCAAAGCAACTTCGGCTTTCGGATAGCGCTCAAAAAAATCCCATTCGTGCCAAGGCAACTTTTGCAGATTCAGATCGTCCGTGCGAATCAGAAATCGAATCCGATCGTCTCGACTAAACTCTTCTCGTAGTCGGCGATCGATCAACTGAAACGATTCCGCGTTCAGCCAGCGGCGAAAGCGATCGCGCAGCACAGCCGCAGATTCCTGACACTCGGCAATCCGGCGATTCAGCGAACCTTTGTGAATAATCTTCTCGCCTTTAATCCGGAGCGGCATTCCCAGAGAGCGGTAGGCGTGTTGCCAGTGGTGCTGGATCTGCGTTGCGACTTCGGGATTGGCAGGCAAATAGCCTTTCACCTTCAAGATTTGCAGCGCGGCGCGAATCTCCAGCGTGGCGCGAAAGCCCACTCGATCAAAATCTCCTTCTAATTCCAAAACAACGAGTTTATCCATTAGATTTCAAAGGCTTCAATCATACAATCCTCCTGCAAGCTGATTTTGACGCTAAATCGTTCTTCAGGCTCTCCCGCAAACTGAAATTCTAGCCCTTTGCTGTTGCTGTTCTCAGCTTGGAGAACGGTTTTGCCAGCTTCATCCAGCACCGCAAGCTGCAGCGATCGCGGCAAATAAGCGTCCGCTCCAGCGGGGTATAGCTCGATCTTAATTTGATACTCAGAAGCAGTTCTCGGCGTAATTTCAATCAAAAATAAAACCTGCACTTTGGGGGTTCCGATCGCTAAAAACCGACCGTGCTTAACCCCAGATGTAGTTTGTTCTGGCAATTGAAAAGTAGTCGGAGCACGAAAACTGAGGGCTGGCTGTTCCTGCCATTCCAGCAGGGTTCCCAGGGCTTGCCAACCGGCTGCGACTTGATTCTGCAACCAGTGACGTAATACTGTAACGGCAGGCAGTGTGGCCGCAGGCGCGATCGTAGCCAGGCTGTGCAAATATTCTGGGAACTGATCAATTGGCTGCAATGTTTCCAGCGGCAGGCGTTCTGTTTCCACACGGCGGACAAACCCCAATAGAGTCGCTTCTGTCAAATCCCGATTAAACTGCACGACGATGTAGCCCATGCGATCGCTCCACACCTGTGCCGGAATCACACAAACATTTGCGTCTGCAAGCACAGCACGACACTCTATGCGACCGACCTGCTCCACCCATAAATCGGCAGTATCCACTAAAACTTGCAAGGCTGGATTCCAGCTTTGACTGTGCTCAACGCTCGTCCTGATTCCTAAACAAGTGAGATAGAAATTGACTGCCAGTACACTCAACGTATTCAAATAAATTTGTTTAGCCTTTTCAGGGTCAGAATGCTGCAGATAAAATCCTTCCGCAGTTTGGTGATTGGCAGCAGTGAGTGGCACAGTAAACGGGAACATATCAGTTGGGGAGTTCATGGTGGATTGACTGCACTAATGAGAATTAAAAATTAAAAGTTAAAAATTAAAAATGGTTGCCAGCAAAGGTTTGCATTTTTAATTTTGCACTTTTAATTTTTCATTGTCTTAGGTATTCTTTGAACTTAGAGGCAAATTTAGTTAGACAGCGCAGATAAAAGGAGCTGAGGGTAACCACTTTAACGTCGAGTTCTATGGAAATTTCTTTCCAGGAATATCCCTCCAAAAAGCGGAGAGCAATGTACTGAAAATTGGCGGCTGGTTTCTGTTCAATATGGGTGAGTTGGAACACATGGTCGTGATCCTCCTGAATGCACTGGATGACTTCTTCTGACAGGGAAACGCTAGCATGCGATCGCAGTTCGACTGGGTTTTGCTTCTCCAACGTCTCCAGGGGTGTGCGTTTGAGTTGCGATCGCTGCACGCCTTTCGGTATCGCAGGCATCAGGTCGCGACTCGCCTCAGTAAAAAATCGCCGCTTCATCAAGAAATTTGCCCATTGCATCACCTCCAAATTTGGGTTGTACTGGTCAATCTTTTCACAGAGATGTAAAAACAATCGTTGCTGCGCCTCTGCATAGATTTCCTCATACACGCCTGGAAACTGCCCCTGATACGGGCGAACCAGCTTTTTTGAGCGATAAATTGTGCTCACCAGCCGAGCCAGCGATCGCTGACGCGGCGATGTGTTAGCAGGATGCTGCTGCGCCTCCACGGCGAGTTGCTTGAGTTGCTCGTCCAAATTCATAGCGAGATCACAACGATGTCAAGAACCCTACTGCAATACTTCAAAGGCTATTCGCCAGTCAGACGGCTACATTCTGCCAAACTCTAAAAACTTTACAAAACTACATTCTGGGGACATCGGTAGCGCTTGTCGATGAGTGGCACGAGCCAGACCAGCGTACCGTTAAGTCCAATTCCCAATCAAGACAAAGGCAGCCCAGTAATAGGGTTGCTTTTCATATTGGGGGTCACGCAGAATCGCGAGTTGGGCGCGGCGGAGGGCTTCTGCTTTGGAAATATCAGTTTGATTGATTTGTGCCAGTTGATTATAAAACTTGCCCATCAGGGTCGCGGCGGCTTGATCGTTAATCTGCCAGAGAGTGGCGACCGTGCTGCGGGCCCCGGATCGCACGGCCACACCGGCCAATCCCAGGGCGGCGCGATCGTCGCCAGCCGCCGTCTCACAGGCACTGAGCACCAGTAATTCCAATGGTTTCTCGCGTGATAATTCGCCGCTTTGCAACACAGTGCTGAGTTGATTGACCGTCAGTTTGCTATCCCAGGTCAAGATGAATGTTTCGTCAGCGGTTCCACCAAACTTTCCATGCGTTGCCAGATGCACGATCGGCAATGGAATAGCGGCAATCTGGTTCTGAAACGCTGCACTGGTAAAGGCCTGATTCAACAAAACTCGATTTGGGAGTTCCGTCTGCACAGCCTGGATTTCGCGTTCTACGGACGGTAGGGCCGGAAACCCTGGACGTTCAGCACTCAGTCCGGCCACAAATGCGCCCAGTTTCTCCTGCCTCAACGATCGCGGTGACAACAGTTGTAAACCGGGCGTCAGGGCAATGCTGTACTGCTCGATCAAAAACTGCTGCCCGTCGTGTAATGCCGCCATTGGAATACTGCGCAATGCCCCATCCAGCACAAACACCAGCGTTTCCACGGGACTTTTGGCCAGGTCAGCGGCGATCGGGCGCAAAAGCCAGTCATACATCTGCTGGAGTTTCGGTAAGGACAGATTCAGGGTGTTTTGTTGATCCAGGTCATCGCGCAGCGTCGTGACCAGGGTCTCAACCTGCGATCGCGATACCGGGGTTCTGTAATACTGCAAATCGCGTTGAGCCGGATTGGCGGGTTGGGGAAGGCTGGTAATAATGGCCAGTTGGTCGTCTAGCAGAATCGGATAAATCACGGCAGCGCGTTGATCGACCTGATCAATCTGGGCTGGATTGGCGTTTAAGCAGGCTTCTCGGAAGAAGTTGTCGAGTTCAACCAGTTGCAAGGCTTCAATGATGTCTCGCGCGGTTTTGAGGCGATCGGGCTGATCGGACTGCAGCAGGAGTTCAACCAGTTGTCGATGAATGGGTTCGACGGTATCACGAAAGGAGAACTGCACCTCTGGATTGGCAGATGCCAGGTCTGTGCGCAGGGATTGGATGGTGGCGATCGCGTTCCGATAGGCAACCGTCGCGGCGTCGATGTCTCCCTGGGCCTTGAGGATGCGTCCCAATTGCCATTGCCACAGATAGGTAATCTCGCCCGCATTGATCGGTTCAGCCAATTGCAACGCCTGTTGCGTGAGCTGTTCTGCGGCTGCCCACTGCTGCGATCTCTCATAAATGCTGCCTAAACTGCCGACGGCATAGGCTTGCAGACGCGGATCTCCCAGCGTTTTTGCCTGTTGAGCTGCCAATGCTAACGACTGTGCCATCCAGGTTAAGTCCAGCGTTTCCGGCCTATCGAGCATCAGTTGGGCTAGATTAATGCGCACTTCAATTGACTCTCGATTGCCAGACAAAGTCTCAATCTGTTGCTGAATTTGTGCTAGTAAAGGGCGTGCCGCGATGGCTTGCTGAGTTTGCATCAGCAGCTTGAGGTGATTGAGTTGAATTTGCACCCGCAAACTACCCGATGTTCGATCTGCCGCTTGCTGATAGAAGGCTGCCGCTGCTTGAGGATGATCCTGCCCATAGGCAAGGTTGCCCAGGCTGAGTTGGGCCAGGGCGATCGCGTCATTCAACTGTAGTTGTTGCGCGATCGCCAGACTGCGTTCCAGAACGCGCTCTGCCTGTGGCGAACTGCCCACTGTCCGCAGGGATTCACCGAGCTGGTGCAGGGCGATCGCGCCTCTGGAGACGGCAAGACGGCATCCAGTTGGGGTTTTAAGAGTGCCAAATCGCTAGCTGGAAGCTTGAGTGCGGCTTTGAGGAGCGCGATCGCCCGTCGATGTAGCCCCAGGTGTTGCAGCGCTCTTGCCTGATTGGTTTGACTCGCTAAGGCACGATTTGGTTTACCGTGTTGCTGATACAGCGTCGTGGCTTGCTCCCAAACGGTTAACGCGGCGCTGGCTTGCCCACGAGATAGTCGCAAATCTGCGTGAATATCCAGTGCCTGAGCCAGTGCTAACTGGTTGGCAGGAGTGGTGCCAGATTTCGTTTGTAATATTGCCAGACTATCCAGAATGGCCCGATTTGCCTGCTCCCAGGCTGCGAGCTGTTGATAGCAACGGGATAGGTTGCTCAAACTCAATGCCTGACGGACTGAATCGCCAACCGTTTGATAGGCAGTGGCGGCTTGCTGAAATAGGGTGGCCGCGGCTGAGAATTGCCCAGATTCGTAGCGCGATCGGGCTTGTTGTTCCAGATCAGCGGCCGAGGAGAACTGGGCGATGACCTCAATTGAAGCTGGCGGATGGGCCAAACTGGGCAGGGCAATAGACAGCGAGAGGGCTAGCAAAAAGAAGGCAACCATGCGAACAAATCGATGTTTCATCTGAAATTTGGTTAAACAATGTTGCGTAGGTTCTGTTTGAATATCTCGGTTAAGGATCTGAAGACTCTGCACTGATCCCCCCTAGCCCCCCTTAATAAGGGGGGAACTCTACCCAGTCTTGGTTTGGAAGCCCCCCTTAGCAAGGGGGTGGGGGGGATCGTCTAGACTGACAACACTAAACCCCGAACTGACGCAAACCTCCGAGGTTTTGCAAAATGTTAAGGGCAATCCAACAGGGCTGGACTGCCTGGAAGCATAGGAGTTGGGGCGTCGGCGACTAAGAAAATTTCGCCACTGGCCGTTTTGACAATCCGTTGGGCTTCGACGATCGCGGCTGGTGCGGCAGAGTTTGGTTGAGCAGCAGGAGTTCGATGAGAGTTTGGTTGCGGCGTGGATTCATCCAGGGTGGCCAGGGGTTTGGCGGATAGGCTACCAGGAAACAGGTCGGTGGGAGTGGGAGGTAGGCTGCCGCGTCCGGTGACGATGAAGGTGCCCAGTTCGCGACTGCCAGCACCACGGGGACAGGTTTGCGCAATTTGCTCAGAGGGATCGACCAGGTCAAAGGGTAATTCCTGCAAGCCGCGACTGGGATCAATGTCGGGGGTGTCGAGGATAACGGTGCCGCTGATGCCAAAGGTGGAGCTGGCGGTGATGTCGCTGAAGGGGGTGAGCTGGGGACGGAACTGTAAGCCATAGATGCCTTGCGCAGTAATATTCACCCGCCCACCGCTGCCGGTAAAGGCGTTGGCAGTAATGTCGCTGTTCTCGCGTTTCACGCCAACAATGAATCCTCTTGGCGCATTGATGGTGATGTTGCCGCCGTTGCCGCCTGCCTCGGCGGTTCCCGCGGTTGCCGAAATTAAACTGCCGTTTCGCATCAACAACAACTGCCCCACATTTAAATTAATGTTGCCGCCATCCACTGTGGCAGATTGAGCGTTGAGAATTCCCTGGTTTAGCCGAAGTTGGGGAGTAGTGATAAAAATATCTCCTGCTCCACCGGAAGCAAGCGAGCGGACGACGATGCCACTGTTTGGGCTAGCAGATAGACGAGTATTATTGAACGTTGGCTCAAGCCCTTCAATAGTGACCTGATTTCGAGCATTAACCGTGATAGCGCCTGCTTTTCCCGAACCTTGAGTCGAAGCACCAAGCTGACCACCGTTCAGCAAATCAACTGTATTGGCATTCACAACAATTGTTCCGCTATCTCCTGCCGCAACTGTGCGAACATCTACCAATGCTCCCCCAGATAGGCGAAAGGTGTCAGCGTTCACAACAATGTTGCCACCTTTTCCGGCACCGAGAGTTGCGGAGAAAATTCCGCTGGGTTCTTGAGTTTGAGGGTTGATACCCAAAATTGTGATGATTTGTGTATTAATCCGGATATCACCTGCGTTTCCCTCTGTATCTGTTGTTGCTAAAAACTTGGCTCCATTTATTAACTCAACATGGTTAGCCGAGACAGTGAGATCATTACTATTTCCAGTACTTCCTGGCAATGCACGACTGGCAATAAAGGAGTCATCAAACGTAAGACGATCGCGGATATTAATAAGAATTCCTCCCGCACTACCTGCACCTACAGTAGAGGTATTCAGCCCTGTTTGGTTACTGGCTTCAAGAGTTTTAGTCACAATTTGTATGGTTCCGCCATTGCCAACTGCACTGGACTCAACGTAGCTAACTATGTCTGCGCTATCAAGAATGATGCGATCGCTGGCATTAACTACAATACTTCCAGCATTACCATTCCCAAGCGTCGAAGCATTCAGTTGCCCTCGGTTCATAATTTCAAGTACGTTGGTCAAAACTTGAATATCTCCGCCCTGCCCAACAGCGCCTTGATCAACGAAGCTAAGGACGCTTCCTCCATCCACTGTGATTCGATCTCGAATATTTAGGATAATGGTTCCTGCATTTCCCAATCCTGCTGTACTAGACTGTAGTGCAGACTCAGATTTAAGCACTTCCAGAGTATTGGCAGAGATACGAATTGCACCTGCACCCCCAATACCCGTATTTGTCAAAACGCTCAAAGCTTGTGAATTGTTGAAGATTACGCGATCGCGAACATCAATCACAATGTCACCTGCAATTCCCCGTCCAGCACTCGCTGCCTGTAACTGTGCTCCGTCTGCCAGTTCTAGGGTGCCAGAGGAGATTTGAATATCACCTCCTCGCCCAGTTGCAGTTTGAAAAACACTCGTAACGATGCCAGCTGCTGCATTGGCTATCCTGCCTGTGACGGTAATACGATCGCCTGCCTCAAGCCTCACACTACCAGCATCGCCTTGCCCTCCTGTCACAGACTGAATTTGGGAATTATTGAGAGCGATCTCATTGGCAGTTATCCGGATATTACCGCCTTGACCATTGCCTATTTGCGTGACATTGCTTTCAATTGTAGAAGCGTTATTGAGAGTGACGCGATCGCGAGCCTGGATGAGCACATTTCCTGCATTTCCCGTTCCTGTTGTATTCACCAAAACTTTGGCACTATCATTCATCTCCAGAGACCCTGTGATAATCCGGACATTGCCACTGTTGCCTACAGCATCAGGAAATACTGCATTGATGATTGCACTGTTGGGCAAGGTGCTTGAGGAGCCGCCAATTGTCACTTGATCTGCTGCATTCAGCACAATATCTCCAGCTTGGCGAGTTGCACCCTCTCCAAACACTCCGGAGAGCAGCAAACTGCCATCAAGACGAATATTTTGTCCTGTAATCGCAATCTCCCCACCTTGAGCGGCAATTACATCAATTACACTGCCATTGCGGAGGGTAACATTTCCTCGAAGAACGTTATCTGGAAAGCTCAAGCTCATCTGGTCATTCAGGTTGAGTCCAACTGTGCCTTGGGCAGATAGTCCACTAATTTCTACCCGTCTTCCTGGGGAAACGATGATTGAGCCGTCGAGCACAACATCACTCCCCACAAGAGCAAAGTCGGTAAACAAGCTATTGATTCCCGCGCTAATTTGTAGTTCTGATTGAATCCTGCCCGGTGTTTGCCCCATCTGCAATCCCACAGGCACGCTGACAGTCAGCAGCGGGGTGGAAGTCTGATCACGGGCACTGAATACAGTTCCATCCTGAAACAGCATCTGCTCTGCGGTCGTTGCCAAAAAGGAACCACCATTGAGTAACGTGGCGTTGGGACCAAACACAATCCCATTCGGGTTGAGCAGAAAGAAGTTTCTGGAAGCCAGGTTACCCACTGTATCCAAGGTGGCGATCGTGCCATTGATATTTGAGATGAACCCGTCGCCCTGCCCCGTAACGCGCACAATCACATTTTGAATCGCGGGAGTCGTGACAAAGCCTGCAACATCACCATTGGGTAAGGAAAACTGGCGAAAGCTATGAAACAAATTGCTGCCTCGCGTGGCTCCCTCAGTAATCAGGCAAAATCCAGTGCAGGGAGTAGTTGGTGCGCCGTTGACTAGTGTGCCCAATGTGCCATCTCCGGCGACCTGGGCAAGAGCAGGCAGCGGCAGGAATGCGGCCGCGATCGCAAAGACGCTGGATAACGCGAGGGGATTACAGAGATGGGACATGGGTAGAGAACCTTGTATTAAAGGACGGAGGACGGAGGATGGAGGGCGGAGGACTGAGGGCAAAATGTAGGTGTCACAGTACTTTCAGTATTTTGGTTTGTCTTAATCTGCCAAGTACTGGTTCATGGGGTAGACGACTGACAAAGCGCTGCAACGTAAGCCGATCGCTGCTCGACAAATTGAGCCGAGGGATTGTTGACCTCGTAAATCACCTGTAACGCATCTGACCAGAGACCGCGATCGGCAAAAACTCTGCTTTGCGCAGGGCAACCATTTCTGGCGATGCCTGCGGCTGTTCTAGCGTGCGGAGCGCGATCGCGATGTCCTGACGCTGATCGGCAGGCATGATTCTGAACGTCTCCCAATTCTCCTGAACGGGCGATCGCCTAGAGGGTGCAGCCTCCACCATCGAGATTTGCCATTGATACAACTGCCCCGGCTGCAACGCCGCCTGACCGGTATAACGCTGCTGTTCTTGATTCGTGACGGGTTGCGTCCACAGGATCGTGCGGCGCTGGTTGTAGTCTCGCACCCGCAGTCGCACGCCCTTGCCCTTCCAGATAAACAACGGGCGATCGTGCCAGACCGGTCAGTTCCCCAATCAACCCTGGCGCGATCGACGCCAAATCACCCCCCGAATCGTCAACGGTCGCTTCGGGCGTCGCTGCCAGAAGGATTGCGGCGGGATTGCCTGGGGTGTGGTCTGAGCCAGTTGAGGGAGCAATGGAGGATCTGCAGGCCTGGATGGCAATCCAATAGCAGGCGCGTGGGCGATCGGCAACATCACGCCCAGCAGGGTGATTACACTCAGACATGGCTTGTAAACGGGCAGATTAATCATAGTCTTTTTTTCTTAAATCAGATAAAACATAGGCGCAAAGCACAGCGGATGGCAAGAGCCAGGGCAGCAACACGGCTCCAGAAATGTAAAGCTGTAAGCCAAGCAGCCCATACCCGGCGATCGCGGCCACTGTGCCCACCCAAATCTGGTGACGCTGAATGGGTTTGCGGTTCAAGCGGCGGCGATCGCAGATGATCACCACGCCTTTACCCAGCAGGGCGGCCAGTCCAATCATCCACAGATCGGGAATCGGCACCACGAGGCGCTGGGTGAGAAAGTGGTAGGTCATGTAGGCCAGGGATTCTCCGCCGGTCAGTCCCGATTGCCGCGACCAGAACGCCGTTGCGGGAGGCGTGGGCAGACAGTCCGACTGGTGCATTGTGAACCCCAACCGCTGATCACACCCCCCGGCAATCAGCACCACCTGGTTGACGAGCGTCGGCAGGGATTGCCCGTCTGCCAGCAGTTTCCAGGCGGGAATGCGCTGATAAATCCGGTCAGGGGGTAAGGAGAAATCCACCAGCGGCTGTAATCCCAGGGGAGACTGCACCCGCCAGAGATCAGCTAGCCGGCTGTTTTGGGGTGCAGTTGTGCGATCGCGGCTAAAAGTTCAGTCCGTAAATCACGGCTCCGACCAGGGTTGGGCTGGGGCAGTTGGGGCAGTTCCAGGCGGGCGGTCTGCACCAAGGCCAGCAGGTAGGAAAAGGGACAGGATGGGTCGCAGGCTTGCGGGGCAGGCAGCTCTACCAGGTCAGGATAGGCATCCGTATAGCCCTGCAGCGTCCAGTTTTGACTGGCAATCCCGGTTGCCTGACTGACACCCAATTCAGCATCTGCCTCAAGAATCGCCGAGAACACCAGCCAGGTGTGCCGATCCACTGCCCGCCGCACGGCCGCGGCCAACTCGCGGTCCCCCGATCGCGGATTTTGACTGTGGCGTATCCAGCAGCACGTCGATGCCCACCACGGGTGCCTTCGCCTGTTGCAGGCGATCGACCAGACGAGCCAGGTAGCTGCGGTTAATCGGATGCAGTTGAGACAAGCCCTGACGGTAAATCGATTCCGTATCAATTTGAATCAGCGTAATTGGAGCCGCCGTTTGCGCCGGAATTTGCCCAGTCAGCGATCGATAGTAGGATTGGGCCAGCAGACGGGCATCCAGTAAACCGGCTTGTACCGGTGGGAGCAGGCTGAGCGCGACACTGGCACAGAGGGCGATCGCCTCCATCCAGGTCGGCCGCAGTGCTCGAAACCGGTGGCGAGTGGGTGGTGGAATGCGAAACCGGGTTGCCCGGCGATGGCAAAACAGCGAGGGAATCAGTGCGGCAGAGGGGTAAGCAGCCCGATTCATGTCCAGGAATTTCTGGGCAAGCTGAATGGCGTCGTAGACATCCAGGTGTTGCCCTAATCCTTGCAGGAATTCCCAGAGAAACTTCTGGGCCACCAGATTATGAATCGGTTCGCGCATCACGGCGACTTGACTCAAACCCAAATCTACCAATGCATTCGCCAAACTCAGACCACTGCACGAATTAAAGATGGCCACCTGTAACCCGTTCTGCTTCGCCTCGACAAGCTGGGGCGTGATGTCGCGCAGGGCAATGGTGACGCCTGGGGCAATACTCAGTTCTCCCCCAGTCAGATCTGTTTCATCGCTGTGTCCGGCAAAGAACAGCACGTCCCACCCCTGTGGATTGGCGATCGCCGCTGCAATCTGTTGAATCACCTGGGTGGCGGTTTGCTCCGGCTGCCACCCAACGAACTGAATCTCCGCGATCGCCTGCAGCGATTCCACTGCCTGCCGATCTGCCTCAAAATTTAATCCAGTGTCATCCCCTAAAACTGCCAGAATCCTGGCTCGCTTGCCTTTCGGCTGACTACCCTGGGGGTTCGCCGAGTCTCTAATCGTCAGCGGTGCGCGCAGAATTTGAATCGATGGGTTGGCGTTGAGGTCCTCACTAATTTTCCAGGTCTCCCAGGGGAGTCGCTCCAGTTCAATTGAGCCACAGGTGAGAAAGACCTGAATCGGTTCAGTCTGCTGAGCACTGGAGGCAATCTGCGATCGCAATTCATACAGCTCCGCACTGCGCAACCAGTAGTCAAACGCAGTCGTCAACTTCGTTTCAGCTTCACTGAGCCTGACTCGCCAATCCACCACAGACGCGCTGATGCCACGTGTCCGTCCCCGGAGCGGCCCCGATTGGTAAAAGCCTAAATAGGCCCGTTGCCAGTCCTGATAACATTGGATCACCTGAGCTGGGTAACTAACTTGCCGGGTTAAGCTCTGTCCGTTTCCCCAAGCCAATTCAAACAGACACACCTGCTCAATGGCTTGCACCTTCAGTTTGAAAATTGTGGAATGGATTGTCATGGGAAGGTGATTGGTGATTGGTCACTGGTCATTAGAGCTACCAACTCACGGCAGGACAGCAACGCTAAGAGGGAAAGGAAGTCAGAAGTCAGGAGCCAGGAGCCAGGAGAGATACTGAATTCTGGATTCTGACTCCTGACTACCCAAATGTCCCAGCTTAAACGGATAGCCCAGAAACCAGCCAACCATCACAAAGTTGACCAGTGTTGCTGGGGCAGCCCAAATCAACGCACTGTAGAATGCCTGCCCTGCGGCTTCCACCTCTGGTGTGGCACTCAATAGGGCAAAGCCGAGCAACCGTAAAGGATGTTGGAGAACCACAAGCCCCAGCCCAATCAGGAACGTTTGCTCGCTGATTTTGTGCTTGAGGAGGTTGTTGCGGTTTTCCGAGTCCTGGATGTTGTGCGATCGCTGGTTGTGCTCTCAGGTTTTGTTTTAGCAGCATCCGATTTTGCAGTTTCAACCGATTTTGCTCGTCCCCGTTTTGCTGGAGTCGGAGTTTCGGCTGGTGCATCTGACACAGCGACTTCTGGAGGTGTCTGGGGAGGAGTGGTTTCGGCTGAAGCTGGCTCTACAGGAGTCGATGCTTCAGGACTAGATTTTTTGGCTCGTTTGGTTTTGGTCTTCGCGGTTTGTCGTTTGCCAGACGGTACATAGTTCTTGAGCGTCAATGGGCTAATCTTGATGCCTTGTTCGGATAGCATCGCGGCTAAATCAGCATAGTTATACCCTTTGGCAAGTGCTGCTCTAAGCGGCTCTCGCATTTGACCAATCGCTTCTCGCAAGGACAAATCTTCTTTTTGTTTTTCTGGCAGTTCTTGCAAAAGGGTGCTGGCTTGTCCAATGAGTTGGTGATTGACAGCGGTTGCTTTTGGACGCTTACGGGTTGCAGTTGCCATATTGAGGTTTACACTCCAGAGTACTAACACCATTTTATGCAGCTAATCTATCCAATGAACACCTATTTTCATGTTTTGAAGCGATGCTGATGCAACCATGAGTGCAACAGACGCATTAATCGACAAGAGATGAAGTAGTCCGTAAGGTCAGATGCTTGTGCTCAATTCTCTGCGTGTTGCATTGACCAACTGTGTGCAGAGCAGGGTCTAAATGCCGTTCATCAGCACCCCAGCCATCCGTGGAGAACTGCCTGATACCAAAGGGTTGAACTTGACCCCTGATTCCCCTGACCTGTCACCCATTGAGTTATGTTGGTCAAAACTCAAGCAACTGTTGCGTTCAGCGAAGGCTCGAACGCGCGAAGCACTCGATCAAGCATTGACCCAGATTATCAATCAGTGCATTTCCGCTGATGATGCCCTGGGCTGGTTCAATCACTGTGGCTTATTCATCTGATAACCGCTGTAAGACGACAAAAACTCACGTGTTGGACTATTTGGCTGGGGCTTGTCGCGCTAAGCGCCAGGGCTGGCCTGCGCCATCCTTGTTGCCAATCACATCTCCTGCTGATTCTGTCTTACCTATTCCCTGACCTCCTGTACGGATACGATTGCGGTTATGAATGAATTGGATAAATTAAATTTTATTTGAGTATGGATATGGGTAGAATGAGGGTGGAAATTTGACGTTGAGACCTCTCCAATGGGTAAACGCACTTGGCTCGAAAATCTGATCAACAACTCTTACCTACCTGCCATCGCTAAACTCCGAGATACACCAGAGGACAGGAAAGACGCTGAACACTGGGCAGATTGGATGAAACGCCAATGGGAAGAGCATGGGCTGAAGACGCTCAAGCAGCAGCAGTCCCTAATGGATAGAACACGCAGAGCGATTAAAGACCGATTGGGAGAAGACCACTTTGCGCTCGAATCCATGCGCTTCACCACCGAAGAATATGTTCAAATTAATAATGAAAAGCAGGGAGTCGTGAGCCAACGGAATGAACAAGTGCAATTCCTAGATAATCCAGATGCGATCGTCGCTCAGGCAGTTCGTCTACTAAATTCACCAGAGTGGAGCGAGATCGCCGCAGGCTTAAGTGTCCTCACTGGCAGACGCAGCTCGGAAATCCTTTCAACGGCTGAGTTTGTCCCTAAGACCAAATGGAGTGTCACCTTTACAGGGGCACTCAAACGACGAGGAGAAACCCAAATCCTCAGTTTTGAAATCCCGACCCTGACAACTGCAGAGAAGGTCTGCAAAGCACTGGAGAAAGTCAGACGGGAACTGCCAGAGGCGCTAGGACTCTCACCACAAGCCGTCAACAGTAAGTATGGGCAAGCAGTGGCGAGAGCGTGCGATCGCCACTTTGCCGAGTTGGTACCAGTTCGAGAGGGGAAAGATAATCTCTACACCCATCTTTTTAGAAGTGTGTACGCCACGATCGCAACGTTCTGGTACTGTCCCCCACGAGTCAATGAAACGGAGTTTAGAGCTTATATCCAAGGGCACTTTGCGGTGCTCGATGAGCATAACCCGGAACTGAGGCGATCGCTTGCGGCAAGCAGGCATTACTCGGACTACGAAATTGCAGACCAGGTGATCGAGAACTATGGCGGCAAGCGCAAGGGCATTAAGCTTGGGGTCGGAGGGGTTGAAATGATTGAGGCATTTAAGGTCGATGAGGTCGTTGAACTACTAGAAGAGTTACCTCCCAAGCCGGGGAGAAGACAAACCACTTCAGTTCGGCTTTGGCAGGATGATAAAGCCGGGTTGAATCAGGTTTTCCAACATCTGGAATTAGATGAAGACCTATCTCAGCAGGACAAAATGGCATATCTGCTGAAATGGATCAGCGAACGATTGGAGATGCCCTATCCGAAAAGGGTTGAAGCGCTTCAAGAAGAAGATCAGCAAGAGCCACCCAGGATGGATAACGCTCTGCCGGTGGAGGAGGTCGAAGAACTAAAGAACGCTCTGCCGATAGAGAAACACGAAGAGGCTCAAATAGAGAGTGATCCTGAAGTACAAGAAACTGTGATATCGACTGGATTGGAAGCGAAGATCGACAAGTTGGTGGATGTCATGACTCAATTCATCCAGGTTCAGATGCGATCAGGTCCAGTTCCGCAATCAGTAGTACCTAAACCTGTGACTTCAAGTATCGCCCAAGCTCAAGAGCAGGAAGCCCCAAATACCACCAGCCAGGAACAGCCAGAACGGAGAAGACGGCGTTCTAATGAAACCGATGAAATTATTCATCAAGCCATTCGTGCCATCATGCAATACAATGACCAGGCAGCTAGATATGATGATAAATGGGCAATCACCATTAATGCCTTAAAAGCATTCGCCAAAAGTCAACGGAAAATTGAGATGATTTTACAAGATAGAAAAGAAGAAATCAAACACCATCATGATAAACATCAAATCGATCCCGAACGGCATAACCTCAAGCATCGAGGAAAACATAAAATTGAGGAGACAATTAGATTGTGAACTTTACCTAAGTACAGGACAAAAATTGTAAAATCTCAAGGAATTCCGCCATCTTTTGATCCACGCCAAACAGGGGCAACAAAGGTAAGTCGAGCACCGTGCCAGCCCAGATGGGGCTGCAAAACCCGGCGTAATTGAGTCATCTGATCCATAGGGTTTCATGGTTGATTTAGTTATTTCATGAAACCCTTTCTTGTCGGTTATTTCAAGGTTTTGTCCTGTACTGAGACCCACGACAACTGTTACAACCAGCGGCAAGCGATTGATAGTATCAATAGAAAGGACAAGTACAGGTCGTTGTCCAGCTTGCTCTCTGCCCTGAACAGGATTTAAGTTGACGAAGTAAATTTCAGACCGCTGGATACTCATGCACTTTGTAATCCATCCATCTCGGTCATAGCAAACCCCTGATTGATTGCCCTAATTTCAGCCTGAATTTCTGGATCACTCGCCATTGCTGATAACTCGACGGCATCCGGTTCTCGAAGCTGTCGGGCGATCCGTTCTAGCAGCCAAAGTTTTTCTTTTACAGAAAGTTTATGGATTGCCCGTTCAAGTTCTAGCAAATGCTTGGTAGCCATTGCAGCACGTCAGATTTTAGGAGTGTGTCGTAACGATAACACGGGAGCAGCAGGCAGTAGACGGTCCGCAGTAGACAGTAGGCGGTTAAAATCGAATCACGGATCACAGATTTAGTCCTATCTACGGCTGGAATATGACGATCGCCCTGACACCCACCCAGATTTAGAGGAAATCATCGATGACTTTACAGAACGGGATATTGATGCCGGAGAACGCTTTGTTGCAGAGTTCAACAAAAAATGTCGTAACTTGGTGCAGTTCCCGAACTCAGGACGGAGCTATGCTGATCTTGCACCTTTGCTCAGAGGTGTCTCTCAATGGCTACTTGCCCCTTTCCACCGCTTCCGACAGCTACACCCTCTGCTTAACGAAGCCCGCCGATTGGCCCTGCGCGACCAGCTTTATCTGGCAACCCAACTGTTGGAATGGGTGCAGCAGCAGGTGAGTCCAGAGGCGCAGGCGATCGCCTCTGTAGAGGAAAATCCTGAACGAGGCAGCATCGACTACCTGATGACGAACCCCCTCCCAGTTCGCAACTTCAAACCCCTGAGCCGCGAAGGAATTTATAGCACCCTCATGGTTGAGCCAAAACTTTAATAGGAGACACCGTGAATATTGAACAAGCTTTACTAGAGCAAATCCGATTTCTTACCCCAGAGCAGCAACAGGAAGTTCTAGACTTTGCGGCTTTTCTCCGGCAGAAAGCTCCAGGCACTCTGACAAAGAAGCGGATACCCGGATTGCATAGGGGAAATGCTTATTGGATGGCGGATGACTTTGATGCCCCACTGCCGGATGAGTTTTGGTTGGGAGAAGCTTGTTAATTGCTCAATGCCGCACTGAAACTGCAACACTGGTAAGTCGTGACGCGATTTTCAAGCAGTACGATTGCCCTTTGCTCTGGTAGTCCGGATGTCGGAAAATTGCCTACTGCCTACTTGCCTTTACCTCAGCGATAATGATGGAGACAGCATAGGCACTCCGGAAAGCGTATGGCGTACAGTGACTTCACTCTGCAAAAACTCAAGAAAGACTTTGGCTTACAGGTTGATGAGCAGCGCGACCTGTTTGCAGCAGTGGAGCCTGTCGCTGGTAGTAACTTGCTAAACGACACGCTGCAAGAGACTGTGCAGTTGGCGATCGCTATCAATACTGAGAAAGCTCGCTCAGAGATGATCATCACCCCCGTATTGCTGGAAGTGCGGCGGCAGGCGAAGGGGCAGGTCAGCCTGTTTTCGGGTACAGAATTTAACGTTGATGAGACGAAAGGGCTGGTTGGTTACTGCGATTACATCCTCAGCCGCTCAAAAGAGCAACTCACCATCAATGCGCCCGTCATTCTCATCACAGAAGCCAAAAACGAAAACATCAAAGCTGGTTTAGGGCAGTGCATTGCAGGCATGGTTGCCGCACAACAGTTTAACCAGCGGGAGGGGCAGGCGATTACCCCAACGGGGGAAGTGCTTCGCATCGAAGCAATCTATGGAGCCGTAACCACCGGCGAAATCTGGAAATTCTTGAAACTCGTGGGTACAACGGCTTCCATTGACCTGACCGACTACTACATCTCACCCAACCTCAACAAAATTCTCGGCATCCTGATTCATGGATTAGGGTTGCAGGTATTGAGTAGGCAGTAAGAGTAGGCAGCAGGTAAACGTAAGGAGGAGAGGTACTGATTGGAATTGCCAAATCGAATGCAAGCTTTCATTCAACCGACCAAGCTAACTGGGTATCTCCTTTCGGTAGTGTTTCAGACGTGTTGTTTGAGGTTAGATGAGCAAGCCAAATTCCAAACGGTTGATAAACAATCCAATCACCCATCATGCATCAGGATCGATTTAGAAAAGCAGCTCGTTTTGCGAACTAATCGCTTGATGCGAGTGCGTAATGTCAGATGCTTGCGCTCAATCCTCTGAGTATTGCATTTGCCAACCGTGTGCAGAGCAGGTTCTAAATGCCGTTCATACGCACCCCAGCCATCGGTGTAGAACTGCATGATCCCAAAGGGTTCTAACAACGCTTTGAGGTTCAGAAAAGCCTGATCTTCATGAGGCGCTAACACATACGCCAATACTGTCCTCGTCGTGTGATCAATCGCTAACCACAACCACCGCTGCTGCTGTTTTGATTGCACATAGCTCCACATTTCCTCGAGTTCTGCCTCTACCTCTAAATCCTCTGCACGGCAGAGCCAGACGATGGTTTGATAGGGTTCAAGTTCAGCCAGAACGGCTGCATTGACCGCTTGCAGTTGAGGACTT
>JAAUSG010000070.1 GCA_012034055.1 Leptolyngbyaceae cyanobacterium RU_5_1
ACCGCAGGCATATGAGCAACCAGCTCCACCACGCCACTCTGCGCCGACAACCCAACCCCGCGCCTCAACAATTGCTTCCGGGGGAACTCGAGGGATGAGGGAATGAGAAAGTACCTCCGGCCCTCCGCCCTCCGTCCTCCGCCCTCCGTCCTCCGCCCTCCGTCCTCCGTCCTTCCTCCCCTCTCTTCCGGCAACGGCACCCATTCCATCACCACAGCTCGGCTTTCCAACGGCTCATCCAGGCTGGGAGGAATGCCGCCCCGCCCCGTAGCGACGAAGGAACTAGCAGATGTTTTGCTGCCGGGGGTGCAGTCTTGGGAGATTTGTTGCGAGGGGTCAGTGAGGTTGATGGGTAAGGCGACGAGTCCGCGATTGGGGTCAATGTTGAGGGTGTTGATGGCAACGGTGCCGCTGATGCCAAACTCTGAACTGGCGGTGATATCGCTAAAGGGGGTTAACCGGGGCTGAAACCGCAGTCCATAGATGGCGTTGGTGGTGATCGTGATGTTGCCGCCGCGTCCGGTAAAAGCGTTGGCCGTAATGTCGCTGTTTTCGCCTAATACTCCAACGATAAAAGGGGCACGAATGGTAATGTTGCCGCCATCTCCCCCGGCCCCGGCTGTACCTGCCGTTGTAGAAATCTTGCTGCCGTTGCGTAATAACAAAATACCGCCAAGCCGCAGCGTAATATTGCCACCTTGAGTGCTGGTGGTTTCGGCAGAGATGGCAGCGTTGTCTAGCGTCAGGAATCCCGCGCTCACGTTGAGATTTCCCCCGCTCCCCTCGCCCTGACTGTCCACTGCAATACGAGCACGATCGCGAACCGTCATGATTCTGGAGTCGATGAAGATACTGCCGCCATCGCCTGTTGAACCTTGAGTCGTGTTGGCAAATAGACCACTCCCCGGCCCCGTCAGGGTGGTAGAATCCGAACTCCTGACCACAATATCTCCTGCTTTGCTACTGCTGGATGTGGTTGTGAGCAGTTGCCCACCGCTGGAAATGTTGACGGCTTGAGAGTTGACGATGATATTTCCTGCTTTGCCCTGACCCGCAATGCTAGCCGTCAGTTGAGCGCCATTCGCGATGGTTAACACTCCCGTATTGATTTCAATGTCGTTGGCATTCCCGATCGCGCCAGAGTCCACTTGCGTGAAGATGCCACTCGCCTTACCTATCTCATTCACGTCACTGATCGTGATTTGCTCAGTGGCTGTAATGGTCACTTTCCCAGCATTTCCCTGACTACCGGACAAAACGGCGGTGCCAATGGACGCTCCATTGCTTAACGTCAGGGTACGGGCAGAGAGCCGGATTTCGCCCCCATTCCCAATCGCGGGAACTGTGTTGCCATCTCCTAATCCTTCGCCAACCGCGCTAAAGATGCCACTGCTTGCCGGAACAATGTTTCCAGAGCCGCTGATGGTTGCGCGATTGAATCCATCCAAAACAGCCTGATCGCGAACTGAGACCGTGATGTTTCCTGCATTGCCTGTGGCGAAGGTGTTAGCCGTGAACTGTGCGCCATTTTTGATCAAGAGTGAACCTGTGGTGACGTTGATATCCCCGCCGTTGCCCTCCCCGTCGGTATCCAGATCGGTAAAGATTCCAGTTACTGAATCATTGGCATCTGCTCCATCGAGAAGAAACAGGTCACGAACGTTAACATTCACATCTCCAGAATCTCCCTTGCCACGGCTGTTTGCCTGGAGACGCGCCCCACGGGTAATGGAAAAGGAATTAGCCACAACCCGAATGTTTCCGGCATTACCCACGGCATTCGGATTAACAACGTTGAAAATGCCACTCGAAATACCATCGCTGTCCACTCCATCCATGATGGCGCGATCGCGCACCTGAATTGAGATGTCACCCGTCTTTCCTCTCGCTCCGGAACGGATAGCTGCCATCAGTTCAGCCCCCTCAAGTAGAGCCAGCGAGTCAGCCTGAATGGTAATCCCTCCTGTTTCTCCAACCCCTCCAGGTAGCACGTCATTGAAAATCGTACTAGATTCTCTGAGGGTGACAGGACCATCGACCTGAATGGCAACCCGTCCGGCATTGCCAGTTCCAAACGTACTAACGATGATCCAAGCCGCATCTTTTAGCAGGAGCGACTTTGCCGTAATGATCACGTTCCCGCCATTGCCAACGGCTCCTGACCCCAGACCATTGAAAATTAAAGATTGGAACGGACTGCCGCCGATCGTGACTGCCCCGGCTGCCCGGAACGTAATATCCCCCGCTTGACTGCCCACCGTCCCCAAACCAGGGCAATTCCAGCAAAGAGGAAACTACCCCCTAGAACCTCAATATTTCGACCATCAAGGGTGATACTGCCCCCACCATCAGCCCTGACATCTACACCAGCTCCATTCTCAAAGCGAATATCCGATCGCGCCATATCCACAGGCGCATTTAAACTGAGCGACGTTCCATCATTATTCAGTGCCACCGTCCCAGGATCCGTAATACTCAACAATTCCACTTGTCCCCCTGGAGCACTCAAGCGCCCACCATTCACTGAAATATCGCCCCCCACAAGCACCAAACTGCGACCGTTGGGTACCTGTAGATTGGGTCCTGGAGAGGTAGCCGATTGAACGGCGATCGCCCCAGAAGCGGCTTGATTGAACCATAGTGCGGATGGATTCACCGTGAGTAACGGAGGCGCTTCAGGGTTCGTCGCACTGTAAAAGCCCTGATTACCGAACTGAATCGCGTTTGCGGTGGTTGCCAAAAATGAACCGCCGATGTTCAACGTCGCACCGGGGCCAAAGACAATGCCATTCGGGTTGAGCAAGAAGAAATTGGCCGGGTTGCTGGTGGCGATCGTGCCATTGATGTTGGAGATAAACGGACTTCCGACCCCGGTGACGCGCACAATCACATTTTGAATGGCTGGAGTGGTGATAAATCCGGCAAAATCCTCATTGGGCAAGGAAAACTGGCGAAAGCTGTGAAACAGATTGCTGCCTCTGGTTGTGCCTTCGGTGATGATGCACGTTCCCGTACAGGCGCGATCGCAGCCCCATTCACCTGTGTTCCCAGGCTACCATCTCCGGCAACTTGCGCCAGCGTAGTCGTTGGACAGAACGCCAGCAAGATTCCAGCGATCGCGCTAACTGGGCGAGCGCGATCGTGTTGCAATTCTTGTTGTTTAACCATATCCCTCTTTTAGCCCAAAACATTACCGTGTGTTGATGGTAAACCGGATTGGAAGTATACGCCGAAGCGGATTGAATGGAGATACCGTAGATGAAGTCTTTGCCAGCGCCCCCTACCCCCTAAAAGATTGTCATTGCCATGATTACCGTAGAGGTGATTGTTCAGGATCAAGCATTTCAGCAGCAAGAAATTAGGATTCTTTGAGGTCAGCTCGTTATCCTGAAAAGTTCAGGTTATTTCTTCTAGGATCCTATCGCTACCAGCACCACCGTCGAGGGAGTCGTTGCCAGCGCCGCCATTCAAACCATCATTATTGCCATCCCCACTGAGGGTATCGTTGCTGCGCCCAGAGATTTGGATATCGATACCGCTGCCACCAATGCCGATAATGTCTTCAGAACCGTCATAGGTAAAAGAGCCATTTATTGTAATTGCCATAATCTTCGTCCCTGGTTGTGCGTTGTGATTGGATATGGGTAGTAGAAGCCAGTGATTGGGGTTCTTTGCTTTTATAGGGTTGGAATTTTGGGTTTATTCACAAGCGTTCGGACAGTTGTAATTCTGGTGAGTAGGGCGTCTTGATATAATCCCTGACCTCTAACCCCTAGCCCCTTTTTAGAGAAGTTCCAACCAAAGGGAGATGTAGACGCTTGCTATGCAAAGGATTCTTGAATTACACGATATTCGCTTCACGCCGTTGTGCATTGATGGTTTGCACTCAACTGGCCGCTTGTAGTGACGATTTGTAGAGATTAGTTTGTCTGCAGGAGAGGATATGTTTCAGACTCAGATAATCCCGGTGCAGCTTTGGTTGGAGCAGCTTTGGATCGCACAAGCGCCAGTTACTCCGGAACCAACCACGCCAGAAGCTGCCTCAGTCATGTTCACAGGTCCGCAGTTCTTTGTTGCTTTGATTTCGGGAATTCTATTAGCGTTTGCGATTCAGCTTTTGCTGACCAATTTTTCTGTTGCGGTGGGGATTTCTTATTTGGGGCGATCGCCGGATTCAAACGAGAGCGATCAGGAGTCCGATGGGCTTGGTACAACGATTCGTAAGATTGGTACTGGTGTTGGGATTTGGACATTAATTAGTGTCAGCCTGGCCTTATTTGCAGCGTGCTACTTAGCCGTTCAACTGAGTTTAGTCACCAATGTCGGATTAGGTGCGATCGTCGGTCTTGTGATTTGGGCGGCGTACTTTTCGCTGTTGGTTTGGGTGAGTTCCAGTACGGTTGGGTCTTTAATCGGTTCTGTTGTGAATACGGCAACCTCTGGCTTTCAGACTATTTTAGGGGCCGCAACTGCCGCGATCGGAGGCAATGCGGCAAAGCACCAGGTCGTATCTACAGCCGAGGCGGTTGTGGCGGCTGTCCGCAACGACTTGGGATCCGCGATCGATCCCACCAGTATCCGCGAATCGATTCAGGATTATCTTCAACGGTTGCAACTACCAGGATTTGATTTATCCAACATCCGCAGAGATTTCGAGGCATTGTTGAATGATCCCGAAATTGCCGAATTGGCGGATCACGATCGCCTCCGCAGCATCGATCGTCAAACATTCATTGACCTGGTCAGCAAGCGCACGGATTTCTCGAAGCAGGAGGTTGAGCGGATTGCCAATTTACTGGAAGGGGTTTGGCGGCAAACCTTAGGACAGCGATCGCGGCGCGATTCAATGGCAGAGTTGGTGGAATATCTGCAATCAACTCAACCGGGACAGTTGCAGACACGAGAGCTAAATGCAAAGCTGGATCGACTGCTGGCAGAGCGATCGCAGCAAACAGAGAAGACCAGCGCAGACAAAGCTCCTGGGCCGCTGCAACAAACCCTCCAACTCGGTATGAATACCCTGATTGGATTAGTGGCGGGGCGTACCGATCTTTCAGATTTGGATGTTGAGAACGTTGTGGATCGCCTCAAATCGGCTCCAGACAAAGTCTCTGAACAAGCGACTCGCGTGGTGGCTCAGCTCAAAGGCGATGCCTCCCGTACTCCTGCTTACAGCCCAATTCGGAATGATGTCGAACATTACCTGTTGAACCGCTATTCCTGGCAGATGAGTTCGGCAACGATTGAACGAGAGTTCAGGGAGATTCTCTATGATCCCAACGCGGATCCGGGCGCGATCGCGCAGCAGTTATTGCAGATGAATCGGTCTTATTTTGTTGATTTGCTCACCTCTCGGGGTGTTTTCACCCAGTCCAAAATTCAGCAAATTGCAGACCAGCTAGACGCGATTCGTCAGGATGTACTGGCTGGAGCACAGGCGGCTAAGGAGATAGAAGTCACAGCCGATCTCAAACAGCGCGTTGATATTTACTTAACGCTAACGCCGAAAGAACAGCTTTACTCCAGTGATATTCTTCCGGCATTCAAAGCGCTGTTGGAAGATGAAGACGCCGACTATGAAACGCTGAACTTCCGACTGGCAGCCTACAATCGGGAAACGTTGCGGCAAATTTTGATGCAGCGAACAGACATTGCACCGGAGGAGGTGGAGAGCATTCTGAACACGCTGGTTGCCACACGCGATCGCGTCTTGTTCGAGTCCAAATCGCTGGATGAACAAGCCAAACAGAAACTGACGGCGTTCCAGCAACGATTGGAATCTCATCTGCGCAACACGGGCAAAGCTGAGTTGAATCCAGAAGGCATCAAACGGGATGTGCAACTGCTGCTCAATGATCCCCAACTGGGATTGGAAGCGTTACGCTACCGAGCTTCCCACTTTGACCGGGATACATTGGTGCAACTGCTCCGTCAACGGGACGACATCAGCGAAGCGGAAGCCAATCAAATCCTGGATCAGGTGGAAACAAGCTGGTATTCGTTCGTCAATTCACCCCGAATTTTGGCAGATACCGTTAAAGATCAATACGACCAGACGGTGACCTCAATGGCTGATTATCTGCGCCGGACAAACCTGGAAGAGCTAAATCCGGAGGGCATTCGCCGCGATCTGAAAACGTTGTTGGATGATCCCAAACAAGGCTCTCTGGCCCTGCAGCGACGGCTCTCTCGCCTCGATCGCGAAACCTTAGTCCGCTTGTTGAGTCAACGGGAGGACTTGAGCGAGGAGCAGGTGAATCGAGCGATTGATCAGGTGCAGCAAGCCATTCGCGATCTTGTCCGGGCACCGCGTCGGTTGGCGCTGCGCACCCAGCAAACGGTGATGGATTTTGAGTCCAGTGTTGAAGAGTATCTGCGCCACACCGATAAGGAAGAACTCAACCCTGAAGGGATTAAGCGCGATCTCAGCCTGCTCGTGCAGTCTCCCAAGCATGGGTTGCAGAATCTGGGCGATCGCCTGTCTCGCTTTGACCGCTCCACCCTGATTGCCCTGCTGTCTCAACGTCAGGACATGACCGAAGCAGAAGCGGAGCAAATCGTGGCACAAATTGAATCTGTGCGGGATCAGTTGAGCGACCAGGTGCGGCAGGTGCAATACCGGATCCAAGAAATCATCGATCGCCTGTTTGGGCAAATCCGCAACTACCTCAATTCGCTAAATCGCCCTGAGCTGAACTATGACGGCATCAAGCGTGATGTTCGCACCTTATTTGATGATCCCCAGGCGGGCTTTGAAGCGTTGCGAGGACGATTGAGCGAAGTTGATCGGGATACTCTGGTGGCGATTCTTAGCTCTCGCAGAGATGTTTCTGAAGCCGATGCGAATCGCATTATCGACCAGATTGAGTTAGCGCGGAACAGTGTGCTGCAACGGGCTGAACAAATTCAAATGGAAGCCCAACGGCGTTTAGAGGACGTCAAACTCCAGGCTCAACGTCAAATGGAGGAAACCCGCAAAGCAGCAGCCAGCGCTGCCTGGTGGCTGTTTGTGACTGCTCTCGTGTCTGCCGTTGCTGCCGCCGGAGCAGGCGCGATCGCGGCGATTTAGGTATTGGGTTTGGTCAGTAGGGACGAACAACCGTTCGTCCCTACCAAGAGTTTCGGTAGTTCCTTTCCTGGAAATCTCCCAGGTTCTAGCATTTCCAACACGTCGGAGTTCATCAGGACTCCGATTTTTGCGTTTGCATAATTCTGAGCGATCGCCCGCAGAACTTTGTAGGGAATCAATCTACTTCCCCAACAGACTCAGCCCACACACGAGGTTTCGACATGGCACAAGTTACAGGCAACGCAGGCAACAATACGCTCTTTGGCACCCAATTGAATGAGACCATTCAGGGCCTGGACGGCAACGATCACCTGTTTGGACTGAATGGGGATGACAGCTTAGAGGGTGGTAACAACGATGATTACCTGGATGGTGGCAGCGGCAACGACACCCTGTTCGGCAACACCGGCAATGATCACCTATTTGCCGGATTGGGCAATGACAGTCTGGATGGCGGTAGCGGCAGAGATTGGCTGAATGGTGGAGTGGGCAATGATGTGCTGTTAGGCAGCGATGGCAATGATACGCTCCAAGGCAGTAGCGCTTTGACAGCAGGAGAAATCGATCTGTTGACCGGCGGCGGCGGAGCCGATACCTTTGTGCTGGGTAGCTTCCTGGATATGCTCTACGATGACCAAAATACTGCTACAGATGGTACCGCAGATTATGCTTTGATTACTGACTTCAACCCCAGTCAAGATGTGATTCAGTTAGCGGGACAGAGGGGCAACTATATCCTCAAACCATCCCCTGCGGGACTGCCAACGGGAACTGCTATTTACCTGGATAAAGCGGGAACTGAACCAGATGAACTGGTGGCGATCGCTGCCGGAATCACCTCCCTGGATCTGAACGCCACTTATTTCCGCTTCCAAAGCCTGCCCGCCATCAACCTGAGCCAGATAACAGCGGGTATGGGTGGCTTTGCCATCAATGGTGAAGTAGTCCATCGCCAATCTGGTCATTCCGTTAGTGGTGCTGGGGATGTGAATGGCGATGGTCTCGATGACTTGATTGTTGGAGCACCGAATGCTGAACCGAATGGAGTGAACTCTGGCAAATCCTATGTGGTGTTTGGCAAAGTGGATGGTAATGCGGTCAACCTAAGCCAGGTGACAAGCGGCAGCGGCGGCTTTGCGATCGATGGTGAGGTAGCCCAAGACTACTCTGGTTATTCTGTCAGCGGTGCGGGAGATGTGAATGGGGATGGACTTGATGACTTGATTGTGGGAGCACCTTATGCTGACCCGAGTAGGAGTTTCTCTGGTACGTCTTACGTGGTGTTTGGTAAGACCGATGGCAATGCGGTCAGCCTGAGTCAGATCGCAGCGGGTAGCGGCGGTTTTGCAATCTATGGTGGGATTTCCAGTGGAGGCTCTGGTTATTCCGTCAGCAATGCGGGCGATGTGAATGGCGATGGTCTTGATGACTTGATTGTGGGAGCACCTTATGCTGACCCAAATCGGAATTACTCTGGTACGTCCCATGTAGTGTTTGGTAAGACCGATGGTAGTGCAGTCAATCTGAACCAAGTTGCAGCGGGTATTAATGGCTTTGTGATTAACGGCGAGGCATCCGAGAACCTATCGGGTTGTTCCGTCAGTAGTGCTGGCGATGTGAATGGTGACGGCTTGGATGATTTGATCGTCGGAGCCTATTATGCTGACGCGAGTGAGAAATATTCTGGCAAATCCTACGTGGTGTTTGGCAAAGTCGATGGCAGTCCCGTTAACTTGAGCCAGGTGGCAAGCGGCAGCGGCGGTTTTGTGATCAATGGCGAGGCATTCGGTGACTACTCTGGTATTTCCGTTAGTGGTGCTGGGGATGTAAATGGCGATGGTTTTGATGACCTGATTGTTGGGGCAAAGTGGGCTGACCCAACTGGGAACTTCTCTGGCAAATCCTATGTGGTATTTGGCAAAGCGGATAGCAGTGTGGTTAACTTGAGCCAAGTCGCAGCGGGCATTGGTGGCTTTGCAATCAATGGTGAGGCATCCAACGATCGCTCTGGTGCTTCCGTCAGTGGTGCTGGGGATGTGAATGGCGATGGTTTTGATGACCTGATTGTTGGAGCATATGGTGCCAACGAATTCTCTGGCAAGTCCTATGTCATTTATGGTGGCAACTTCACCAATGCAGTGACTCAGCAGGGACAGACAGGGGATGACACGCTTACAGGTGGTGCTCTAGCAGATGCCCTAGTGGGTGGTTTGGGCAATGATACTCTGGTCGGCAATAGCGGCAGAGATGTGTTGGTTGGCGGTGCTGGGAATGATGTGATTGCGATTCGCGACACCAATGTTACTCGCATCAATGGCGGCACTGGCAACGACACCCTGCGCCTTGATGGCAGTGGCATAATGCTGGATCTGACTCAAATCGCCAACAGTCGCATCACTGGCATTGAGCAAATTGACATAACAGGGTCTGGCAACAATAGTTTGGCGTTGAGCCGCTTAGACCTGCTGGCACTATCGGATGAAGCTAATCAGCTCATTGTGCGAGGCAATACTGGAGATACGGTGGTTTCTGCTGGTCAGGGATGGGTTGAGAGTGGCAGTACCAATCTTGGCAACAACCTGTTTATGCAATACACCGCACAGGGAGCCACGCTACTGGTGGATGCCGACATCACCCAGCTTATTTCGTAAGGTGAGCGATCGCTGCATACCTGCGATCGCCCGCCCGCAAACATCATTAGACGCCAATAACACAGTTTCACTTTTGGGCGAGGGGAGCAAGACGGTTCGGTTCCCTTCTCCAAATTTGGGAGAAGGGTTAGGGATGAGGGCAAGGTGCAAGCAGCCTAACATAGAGCCATTTCTCACTTAAGTTGAAGCCAGTTCCTGCCTGCGCCTCCTCAATGAGAATCCCCTAGAATCACGAGCAGAATACTCATGAGATCGGCTAGATCAGCAGGGACTCGATAGAGATTCAAGTCTTGAATAATCAGAGTGCCCGTAAGTTTGGCAAACTGCCAGATATTGCCCGTCGTCACCACACCGTAGCAATCTCCCATTTCAGTCATTTCCACGGCAAGTTGGGTAAAACCCCGCGTTAGATCATCCCGTTTAGCTTCGACGACCAGGAGGGTAGTTTGGCCGCGAATTAGATAATCTAAATTGCCTTTGCCGCGTCTGCCAGAAACCGGATACTCAATATTCAGGCGCAAATTTAACTGTTCCACAACCTGAAACAAGATTGGGGAAACTAACGTTTCGCGGCGTGCTTGTTCACTGGTCAGGGGAGTCAGTTGAATGCGGCGTTCAAGGGAGCGTTGTAGTTCAGAAATGTTGAGATTCTCCTGGCGGGGAAACGGTAGAGACTGGATAGCCCATTGATAACCCAGTTCAGCCAGGATTTCGTCGGGAGGCTGGCTGAATTCGGCAAATTGACTAAATAGGTAAATCTTGTCAGCTTCGAGGATGGGCATAACGGCTAGGAAATCGATGAGCAGATGCTTTATTGTGCGCCATGATCCATCAAATCGCAGGAATCTCAAGATTAGAGCACATTGTTTGCATATCTCCTGCAATGCTGCCCGCAGAACCCTATAGGGAATCAATCACCTTCCCCATTTGTAGGGGCGGGTTTAGCAAACAGAATTTGCAGTTGTCAATGTCTGACGGCAAAACCCGCCCCTACGAGACCATTAACCCAATCCACCCACTCAGGAGACTTTGACATGGCACGAGTGACAGGCAATGCAGGCAACAACACGCTCTTTGGTACTAATTTGAATGACACGATTCAGGGACTGGACGGCAACGATCACCTGTTTGGACTGAACGGCGATGACAGCTTAGACGGTGGCAATGGTGATGACTTCCTAGATAGTGGCAATGGCAACGATACGCTGTTGGGCAGCACAGGCAATGATCAGCTATTTGCTGGACTGGGTAATGACAGTCTGGATGGTGGAGTCGGGCAAGACCTGCTCAATGGTGGTGCCGGGAATGACAGCCTGAGTGGCGGAGCGGGCAGCGATACGCTGCAGGGCAGCAGTGCTGCAACGCAGGGAGAAGTTGACACGCTGACGGGCGCGACGGCGCAGACACCTTTGTGCTGGGTAGCTTTATGGGGGTGCTCTATGATGACCAAAACACCACCAATGATGGCAGCAAAGAGTATGCGCTGATTACCGACTTCAACCCCAATCAAGATGTGATTCAGTTGGCTGGACAGCAGGGCAACTATATCCTCAAACCTACTAATGCTGAACTGCCGACTGGAATTGCCATTTACCTGGATAAACCGGGGAATGAGCCAGATGAACTGGTGCGATCGCGGCTGGAATCACCTCCCTGGATCTGAACGCCCCCTATTTCCGCTTCCAGAGCCTACCAGCTATCAATTTGAGTACGATGGCAAGCGGTAACGGTGGCTTTGTGATCAATGGTGAAACTGCTGGTGACTTGTCTGGTCTTTCGGTCAGCACTGCGGGGGATGTGAATGGGGATGGCTTTGATGACCTGATTGTCGGGGCGAGTGGAGCAGGTGAGCAGGCAGGCAAGTCTTATGTCATCTATGGGGGCAAGTTTCACCAATGCGGTGACTCAGTCGGGACAGGCAGGCGATGACACGCTCACGGGGGGTGCGCTGGCCGATAACCTGGTAGGTGGTTTGGGCAACGACACGCTGTTGGGCAAGGGCGGTCGGGATGTGCTGTATGGCGGTGCTGGGGATGATGTCATTGCGATCCGCGATACCAACTTTGCCCGCATTGATGGTGGTAACGGTAACGATACGCTGCGAATTGATGGCAGTGGCGTCGCGCTGGATCTGACCAAGCTATCCAACAACCGAATCAGCGGTATTGAACAGATTGACCTGACTGGCACGGGTAACAATGCCCTGGCTCTGACTGCTAGCGATGTATTGGCACTTTCGGAGGAAACCAATCGGCTGATGGTGTTGGGGAATGCTGGCGACATGGTGGTATTGGGCGGTCAGGGCTGGAGTGCCAGCGGAGTTACGTCCGTAGATGGCAATTTCTTTGTCGAGTACAGCGCTGGTGGAGCGACGTTGCTGGTAGACAGTGACGTTCGGTTGGTTGTCTAGCCCCAGATCCCCGACTTCTGAACTAGCCTGAGTCAATAGCACTCTTGTCTCAGCAAGAAGTCGGAGATCTTCAACGGTGTTAGCGATCGCTAAATTCACCTTTGAAAAAGGCCTGTCTGAATTGAGTTGCGATCGCGTACGTAGGGTTCGAAGATCACCTGCTAGGATTGTTTTTTGATCGTCCATCTCGGTGCCGTCTACCCAAGCTTGTTGGGGTTTAAATCCGTGGAAGCGCAGCTTAACGCCTTTGTAGGGGAACCCATAGATAAAGGGTAATCACCCTGCTGCTCCCACAGTAACTCTAAACCCTCTGGAAAGCGCACTATCCGAAAATTGATCCAGTCGCCATTCTCCGTATCCGTCGCCCGCATCGTTGTAAATACAGCCCTTTCCCGCTCCCTCCAACGGTGCATAGAGATGCAAAATTAGGTATTCATCGGCCGTCATCGGTAGGATGCTACCTGCTTTCACCAGTAAAGGCATTTGCTCCAGAGGGGCATGTAATTCAACCTGGGCAGGTCCTTTCAAAATTGCGTCATCCCAGAAGGAGTACCAGCGTCCTTTGGGAATTACTGCCAGCCGCGATCGCGCCCCTGCTTCCAGCACAGGACACACCAATAGTGCATCTCCCAAATAAAACGCATCATCAACACTCCACAGGGCAGAATCATCAGCGTTGTACCAGAACAACGGACGGACAAAGGGATAGCCTTTTTGAGTCGCTTCCCACGCTAAGGTGTAGAAATAAGGCATTAAGCGGTAACGGAGCTGCAAAAATTCCCGCATAATGCTGAGATAAGGTTCGCCGTAGGTCCACGGGGTGCGGTACTCAACGTTGTTGGAGCAGTGAGAGCGGTAGAAGGGCATGAAGGTGGCCATCTGAAACCAGCGCAAGTAAAGCTCTGCCGATGGATTTCCCTGAAAGCCGCCAATATCAGAACCGCTGTAGGGAATGCCGGAAAGTCCCAGCCCAAGCACGGTTGGAATCGTTTGGTGCATACACTCCCAGGTACATTCAATATCACCCGTCCACGTCCAGGCATAGCGCTGCAGACCCGCCCAGCCCGATCGCGAAACGATGAATGGACGCTGATTTGGGCGGTATTGAGACAAGCTTTCGTAGCCTGCTTGTGCTTGCAGCAGTCCGTAAACATTGTGGGCTTCGCGATGATCGCCGCATCGGCCTTCCAGTTTGTGTCGAGTGACTCTGGGCAACGAGCGATCGCCCCAGGCAATAAATGCGGCAGGTTCGTTCATGTCGTGCCAGAACCCGGCTACTCCCAAGTCCAGCATGAACTCGTATTGGCGACTCCACCACTGACGCACGGCCGGATCGGTGAAGTCTGGAAACACTGACCAACCACACCAGACTGGCGCGATCGCCAGCTCTCGATTGGGAAGCTTGCAAAACGCTTCCAGCATTCGTCCTTCTAAAAATAGTTTGCTCTTGCGGCTGTATTTAATGCCGGGGTTAAGAATCGTGATGAACCGCACTCCATAGGCAGCCAGTTCCTGCGTGAACTCGCCTAACTTTGGGAAGCGTTCTGGGTCAATTGTGAATGCTCGATAGCCGACCTGAACGTCAATATCCAGATGAATCGCACTCAACGGCAAATCAAACGTCTGGAAAAGCCTGGCGGTCTCCCGAACAGCCTCCTCGGTGCGGTAGCCCCATCTGGATTGGTGATATCCCAACGCCCACCGTGGCGGTAAGGGCGATCGCCCGGTTAACTCGGTGTATCGCTCCACAACTTGAGCCGGTGAACCGGTCGCCACGTAATACCGTAGAGCACCCCCTGTAAAAGCAGCCGTGGCAATATTTCCCGCAAACGTCACCGTGGCGTCAAACGAGTTCTCGTAAAAACCAGGTAGCTTCCCTGCTGATGCAAACTCAAGTAAACCGGAATGGAAATGTACATTGGGTCTGATCCCGGTCCGTACATTCCTGCCGCATCGTAGTTCCACATCCGGTAGGTCTGGGTTGGTTGCGAATTGCTGCTATCCAGCTCCTGAGCGATACTGTTTGAGCGCAGATTTAGGTGAGCCGCCCGCTCTCCTAATCCATATAGGTTCTCTTCAGGTCGCAGTTGGACTTGATGGCTCCATGCCTCGCCTTCTCGTCGCGGTGGCATTTCTTGCCGCAACAGTTGTCCCGTTGAATCATAGAACCTGAGACTTCCGTCCTCGCTGACATAAACCTGAACATCCCCCCCCGACACTATCCATCCGTCGGGTACCTCATATAAAGTAACCATCACCTCTGACCACTCCTGCCAGGCTGCGCCATCAACCGACTTTGCGAGTGCGTAAGGAACAGGAGCAAGACCCGGTTTCCAGTTCAGCAGAACGAAGTCTGTTTTGAGGAAGCAAATCTCAAGCTCTGCCCGCTCAAAGTAAACATCAGCTCCCCGAGCTGAGTGTTCAACCCGAAGCAGCTTTCCCGGACTGTCAATAATTTCCGGAGCGGGTGGTGCCAGGAATTGCTGCTCTAAGCGATCGCGCTGACTAGAATAGCGATAGGCTTTGGGAGCATAGGTTAAATAGAAAAGTGACCCCAAGAAAAACTTAATCTTCAATGCTAAACGTTTGAAGTTGCCTAAAGTTGTTTTCGGCAGCCCTAAAGGCTGGGTTTGAGCTGGAGTCATGGCATTTTTGATGGAACTTAAGAATCTATTTGATTAATTGCAGTTAAGCAGTTGCATAGGAAATCTTGCCCACATTAGGTCTTTTTTGAAAATTTTTAATTAGAAACTGTTTGTAAACAAAGATTTAGATCCCCCTAAATCCCCCCTTAATAAGGGGGACTTAAGGCTTTTGGTTCGGTTCCCTCCTGATTAAGGAGGGTTAGGGAGGATCAAGTCTTGAAGCGTGTTTCAGCCTCTTTAAATTCATTTACAAACAGTCTCTTAAGAGAGTCATTGGTCATTGGTCATCTGCAAAGGACAAATGACTAATGACTGCCTGTCTCACACCTTTTGTTGGCCACGGACTGACGTTGCTGATTCTAGGGATGAAAAAGGTACTGGATGATTGAAACGAAGTTTCAATCCATCCTGCTTTTCAGCAACACCCACTTACTTATCACTTATTTTCACACTCAAAAAATAACTGAAAACAACGGTTTTTCGTATCCCCCAAATGAAGTATGTCAGGCAATGATGAGGATTACCAGAGAGGTGTAGTTATTAGAGAGAGCCAATAATGCAGCAGAGGGAAAAGCTCCTAAATCTGGGTTTGAATCCACTGGCGCAGATTGCGTAGGGCAGGCATTAAGCCGATGGTGTCGCTTTGATCGATAAATTGCAGGATCTTACCAGCGGATAGGAACGGAAAGGTGAGTCCGCAGTCTTCTTCAATGTAGCGATCGCCCTGCAGGTAGTGAATAAATAGACTGCCTTGCAAAAAGGTCTTTCCCGGTTTACTGATGTAACGCCAAACTTCGGGGATACGGAGAGCCGCGTAAAGGGCGAACTTGTTCAGGGAACTGCGCGAAAGTTCCACCTCAAAAATCAAATCAGGGGGCGGGTCGATGCTCAAATCGACGCCGTGTTTGCCCTGCATTTCAGCCGCATGTTGAATGTAGTAGGCTGCATCGGGTTCAGCACCCATTTGCAAATCTGGTCGCTTTAAGGTGGGAGCAGGATAGCCTTCAACTCGCACGTTCAGTTCATCGGCCAGCACCAGCAGCAGGGATTCAATCAGCTTATGGCAGCGATCGTGCTCTTCCAGCGGGTTCATCATTTCTAGAGCGCCGCGATCGTAGGTAAACCGGGCCGTGCGTTCTGGTTCATCTCGGCCAGCAGCTTTTCATACTTCTGCCAGCTCACCTTCTGCAACACCGTCCGGTGCTCACTTGGCTTGGGAACTTGAGTCATGAAATATCCTTCGGCTCAATCTCTGCTATCACAACAGACTGCTGCAGTTGAATTGCTAGTTCTGTTTTACCCACCTGTCCATTGGCAATCTGCACGACTAGAACGTATGCCTGCTCATCGCTGAGAGTCAACGCATATCCATTCAACCGCAAGAAGGTGTCCATTGCTGCAAATGCAGTTCGTTTATTACCATCCACAAACGGGTGATTCATCGCAAGATGGTAAAGATATGCGACGATAAACCTCCTCGCGCTCTTGTTCAGAAGCCAGATAAGCTTGCCAAACCTTGCTGTCTGGCTGATCAGTGTTCTGCTGAACGTTAAGGGAACGTACCAGCTTTAGAACAGCTTCCAGCTGCGATTCTGGCATCTGATCCAACTCTTGAATAATTTGTTCTTTAAGCGTCATGAGTTCTAAAGACATTCACCTACTGCCATGCTACTGAATGAATTGACATCAAGATCCCCGACTTCTTAAGTAAAACCCTGATTGCCAATTTAAATTCCAATTTAGAAGTCGGGGATCTGTCAGACAGCGTACCGCGATTCAGCATGCCAAATCCGACAACACCTGACGTTCGTAATCACTGTAGAGTAGAGAAGGCTGTTGTTTAACAGAACGTTACAGTGGATTCATCGTCCCGGGATCAACCAAATACGCGAGGGGTTAAAAGAGGCGTGACGCGATCGCTCCAGTCCCTTCCCGCCAAATTCTTCCATTGGCTCAACATCATCAGCGTGTCCTTGATGGTGATGAGTGGACTACAGATTTATAATGCCAACCCCGTCTTTGGTGGGCGCTCTGGCTGGCATTTTTGGCCGTTTTTCTTGCTGGGTGGCTGGTTGGCAGGGGGACGACACTGGCATTTCGCCGCCATGTGGCTCTTTGCTCTCAATCTGCTCTGGTACGGCATTTACATCCTGGTCACCCAGCGTTGGCAGCATCGGTACATCGGCAGCAATGATCTGAAAGCATTGCAAACAGCCCGTAATCCAAAACGACGCATTTATGCCTGGCATCGACTCGTGTACACCTCCATCATCCCGATTCTGCTGCTAGCCATCTTGACCGGACTGGGAATGTACAAACCTGCTCAGTTTCACTGGATTGTAGAAGTATTTGGGGGGTGGTTCCCACTCCGGGTTGTGCATTTCGCCACCGTGCCGCTAGTGTTTGTGTTCGCGATCGCTCACTCCCTGCTCGCCCTCAAAGCAGGCGGCGAACGACTCATCAACTCGATGTTTTGGGATCGAATGCTTTGATTAGTCATTGGTCATTGGTTATTCGTGATTCGTGATTGGCTACTGATCATCAGTTACTCTTCACCCCCTCCCCTCCACCCTTCATCCCTTCATCCCTTCATCTTCCATGTCCCCCACCCCCAACTCCTCCAACCCCCTTTCCCGTCGCAACTTGCTGCGATTGTCTGGCTATTCCATTGGCGGCTTGCTATTAGGTAGTGCTGGGCTGACATTGGTCGAAAGCCTTGCAGGAAAAGCGTTTGAACCGCTGAACCAGAAAGTTGAAGAACTGTTGTTGAATCCGCAGCGGCCAGTGCCGGAGTTTCCAGTCAGCGCGATCGAGCCGGATGCGTTGCTGGTCAACACGTTTGATTTCACGCCCATGATTGATCTGGAAACCTTTCGACTTGTCGTGGATGGTGAGGTGAATAAGCCGTTGAACCTCGATATGGCGACCATTCAGCGGATGCCGTTGACATCAATGGTGATTCGGCATGTGTGTGTGGAAGGGTGGGCGGCGATCGTGCAGTGGGGCGGGATCCAAATGCAACAGCTGGTGCAACTGGCACAACCCAAACCCGGTGTGCGTTACGCTTATTTCTTTTCTGCCGATGGTTACTACGAAAGCTGGGATTTACCGTCGGTGCTGCATCCCCAGACCCTGTTGTCCTATCAGAAAAACGGTCAGCCATTGCCGATTGACAACGGGGCACCGCTGCGGTTGGCAGCTCCGATCAAGCTGGGCTATAAGCACAGCAAGTGGGTAACGCGGGTGACCCTGGTGAGTGAGCTGCGATCGCGCAAAGGCTACTGGGAAGACCAGGGCTACGAATGGTTTGCAGGACTCTGAGGAAAGAGTAGAAGCAGGGTGACAATGATTCGCAGTCTCCTGCAAGAACTGACCAATATCCGCAAGAATAGACAAGACAGCGACACCTGAAGTTTCTACACTAAATTCTCAAATTGTGATTGAGTACCAGAATGAAACGTTTCGCTTTTCTCCAGAGAAAACCTATGCGTTTCTCAAATTTGTTGAAGGAGAGAACTTGTAATGGCAAAGCCTGTAATTTTGGCTGTGGATGATGATCCTGAAGTGTTGCAGGCGGTGTCGCGGGATTTGCGTCAACAGTATGGCGATCGCTTCCGCATCATCCGGGCAGACTCCGGGATGTCAGCACTGGACGTGGTGCAACAGCTCAAGCTGCGCAATGAATCGGTGTCCTTGTTCCTGGTTGATCAACGGATGCCGCAGATGGGCGGCGTTGAGTTTTTAGAGCAAGCCATGACCGTGTTTCCTGACGCCAAACGCGCCCTGCTGACGGCCTACGCCGACACAGAGGCGGCAATTCGTGCCATCAACGGAGCCAGGCTCGATTACTACCTGCTGAAGCCCTGGGATCCCCCTGAAGATCGGCTGTATCCGGTGGTCGATGATTTGCTGGATGACTGGTACGCCTCGTTTCGCCTGCCGTTCGAGGGAATTCGGGTTGTGGGGCATCGCTGGTCGCCGTTGTCTCATCAGGTGAAAGACTTTATGGCACGAAATCAGGTGCCCTATCAGTGGCTGGATATTGAGCTGGAAGCAGAGGCAAAACAACTGGTTTCGTTTGCCGAAGCAGACTGCCGACAGGTGCTGCCGCTGGTGCTGTTCCCAGATGGCGATCGCTTAGTCCAGCCCACCAATCTGCAGATTGCCGCCAAGGTTGGGTTGCGCACCCAGGCAGAGCGCCCGTTTTATGATCTGGCGATCGTTGGTGGAGGGCCGGCGGGGTTGGCCGCCGCTGTCTACGGAGCATCCGAAGGGCTAGACACCGTGATGATTGAACGGGAAGCGCCCGGTGGACAGGCAGGCTCCAGCTCCCGGATTGAAAATTATTTAGGATTTCCGGTGGGCTTAAGCGGGGCAGATTTGGCCCGGCGAGCGGTTACCCAGGCAAAACGGTTTAATGTCGAGATCCTCACTCCGCAAGAGGTGAAACGGGTGCGAGTCCAGGATGCTTACCGAATTTTGGAACTGATAGACGGCAGTGAGATTAGCTGTCATGCGTTGTTGATTGCTACCGGTGTTGCTTACCGTCGCTTGAATATACCGGGCGCTGACACACTAACGGGAGCCGGAATTTACTACGGAGCCGCAATGACTGAGGCGCTTGCCTGCAGTGGGGAAGATGTGTACATCGTCGGGGGTGCGAACTCTGCGGGACAGGCGGCGATGTATTTTGCCCGCTATGCCCGCAAAGTAATCATGCTGGTGCGCGGCGAATCACTGGCAAACAGCATGTCGCAATACTTGATTGATCAGATTGCGGAGACCGAGAATATTCAGGTTTGCACCTATTGCAGTGTGGTTGAGGTCAATGGTGACAAACAGTTGGAAACCATTACGATCGCCAATGCCAGCACTGGTAGCAAGGAAACCGTTCCGGCAAAATCCCTGTTCATTTTCATCGGAGCCAGTCCCCAAACGAGTTGGCTAGAGGGCATTGTCGAACGGGACTCCCAGGGTTTTATTCTCACCGGACCTGACGTGATCCGTGATGGCAAACGTCCCCACGGCTGGAATTTGGATCGTGATCCGTTCTTGCTGGAAACGAGCGTTCCCGGAATTTTTGCAGCCGGTGATGTGCGGTTTGGTTCAGTAAAGCGGGTGGCTTCCGGGGTCGGGGAAGGCGCGATCGCGGTTCAATTCATCCATCGTTATCTGGCAAAGGTGTAATCGTGTGGAAATTGACCCAGACAAATTCAAGCAAATTCTAGCCGAGTGTTCTCAGGGAGCCGCTGTCATTCTTTCGGCAATGGCAGCACGGGCGCAGGAAGTGGAAACGCAGCTCCGTCAGCAAGAAAAGCTGGCCGCATTGGGCAAACTCTCGGCTGGACTGGCCCACGAATTGAACAACCCTGCCGCGGCTGGACGGAGAGCGGCTCAAGAATTACGGGAAGCGATCGCCCGCGTTCAATCTCGCCTGCTGAAACTCTGTGAAGAGCAGTTTCCCCCCGAACAGCAGCGATCGCTGATTACTTTGCAACAAGCGGCAATCACCTACATGGCAGCCTGTCACCGGCTTGACCCCCTGGAGCAGAGCGATCGCGAAGATACCCTCACCGACTGGTTGGAGCAACGCGACATTCCCAACGCCTGGAAGCTTTCTCCTGTGCTTGTTGCTGGTGGAATTGAGCCGGAAAAGTTGGCGGCGATCGCGGCTCACGTTGATCCAGAAACCTTTGCTGAAGCATTGGACTGGTTATCAGAAACCTTAACGCTGGCAGGACTGGTCAACGAAGTCGAACACAGCACCACCCGCATTTCCCAACTCGTCAAAGCGATCAAATCCTACTCCTACATGGATCAGGCACCCTTACAAGAAATTGACATTCATGAAGGGCTGGAGAACACTCTCACCATTTTTAATCACAAACTTAAATACGGCATTACCGTTCACCGCGACTATGCCCCAAACCTGCCTCGCATCCATGCCTATGGCAGCGAACTGAATCAAGTATGGACTAATTTGATCGACAATGCCATTTATGCCTTAAAGAAGGCACGAGATGATCAGCCAGATTCCCACCTCTCCCCTTCTATTTGGCTCCGCACTGATCAAGCAGCCGATGAAATTATCGTTGAAATTGCCGATAACGGACCTGGTATTCCATCCGAAATCCAAACCCGCATTTTTGAGCCATTCTTCACCACCAAAGGCGTTGGTGAAGGCTCTGGGTTAGGGCTAGACATCGCCCGTCGCATCATCGTACAACGGCATCATGGTGATATTCGCATCACGTCAAAACCAGGTAACACCTGCTTTCAAATTCGATTACCGATCGCGGGTCAATCTAAATAAAAATTCAGGTGAAACCATACAGAACTACACCATTAGTTCTTCTCACACCTTCAACCTGCTACCTTAGGCGTGTCCCTGAAAACTTAGAAAGGATTCCATTATGAAACCTTGCACTCACACTGATCTCATCCAACAAGTTTCTGCCAATGCAAATGGATGTGAAGACTGTTTGGCAATTGGCGATCGCTGGATTCACCTGCGGGTGTGCCTCACCTGTGGACACGTCGGCTGCTGCGATTCCTCCAAAAATAAACACGCCACAAAACACTTCCAGCAAACCGAGCATCCAATTGTGCAATCGATTGAACCAGGTGAATCGTGGCGCTGGTGTTATGTCGATAAGACGTATGTCTAGGAAAAACAGAGAGGACTGCGCGATCGCAATCCCGCTAACTCTCTCCATACTGCTAAGTAGCTTGCCACAATCGAACTAAACATGCGGGAGTGTCATCAATCATTTGTCATTGGTCATTTACAAAGGACAAGTGACCAATGACAAATGACTGTCATACTGATATTTATTTTCGTCTACTTATTAACCCGGCAATGTTTGTTCCTGCATATTTTAAAAGTCCATCGTGATTGCTTAGGGTGTGTTAGGCAACGCCGTAACGCACCATTTATCCTTGCTGCGGTGCGTTACGCTATCGCTTTTCTTGAATGGCGAAGCCTATACAGCACCCTACGGTAATGCCAGGTCTTTTGTTGCCAGGTTAATAGCTTATCAAGTTATCGAACCACAATCGTTTTGAGCAGGTCTCGGTGTTCCAGGCTCTTGGGTTTGAGGCGAGGGGCAGTCGTATTCGAGGTTGAAGCAGGGTTAATCGAGGGGGATGGAGGTTGGAAGCAGAATTAATCGAGGGGGATGGGGGGACAGGGGGGACGGAAAGTTGTGGAACTTGAGTGATTCCGTCGATGGGCAGCCAGTTCTTCTTTTGAGCTGACGCAATAAGGTCTGGTGGCGC
>JAAUSG010000311.1 GCA_012034055.1 Leptolyngbyaceae cyanobacterium RU_5_1
GACTGGTTAATTCATCCTGGCTGTATAACGTGGCAACCAGCTTTAGAACGGCCTTCTCGCGGCGATAGACTCAACCATCGCTGCTTTCGGATTCACGATCCAGTATTCCTGAACACCCTGTACGGAGTAGAGTTTTAACTTAGCCTCTCGGTCCCGTGCTTCGTTCTTCTTGCCAGGCGACAGCACCTCAACGACTAATTCTGGTGAACCGGTCAAATGTCCTGCTTCGTCCAACAAATTTTCCAGGCGATCGTGACTGGCCCACACCACATCTGGAATTACATTATCTGAGTCTGAGAAAATAATGCCCGGTGTGACGGCAGGTTGCCCCAGCCCGCTTTCATCTGACCAAAGTTTCAGTAGCGTGCTGATGTTGACGCAAACCGCTTGGTGTTTCCAGTCAGGTGCCCGTGTCACAAATAATTCTCCATCGATAATTTCGTAGCGATTGACGCGATCGCCCTCAAAGATCACCAGGTCTGCTGTTGTCCAGCGCACTGAATTTTCTATAGTGGATTGCATAGCCCCTCCAGCACATCAACTAAAAGCACACTAAGTAAGCGGACATAAATAAACGTAGGATGCTGTTAGGCGCAGCCGTAACGCATCAATCCTTTGAGCGGCATGGGTTACGCTATCGCTAACCCATCCTACGATGGTTCTTTTAATTCCACCGACCTACTTATAGCGGTTTGCATTTAGGTGGAATACATCTCAGCCCCCTAGTCCCTAGCCCCTAGCCCCTAGCCCCTTTCACGACCCAAGACGTACCGCACTTAACGAAAAATCGCTATGTTACACTCAAGCACTCAACGAGACTTTCACTATAGAATCGAGCAGTCCTCCTTTCCCCAGGATACGTCGGAGATGGGGGAATGCAAAATTATGGGTTATTTGCTATGAGTACGACGCTGTTCTCTCAACGGTCTAGCCTGCCTGCACTGGCTGAAATTGTGGATGATCTGCCCAATATTTCAGGGTGGGAAACCGAGGTACAGCAGGGGGTTAGTGGGACGGAGCCGGTCTTTTTGCCGCACACCCCGATTCAATTAGGGACTGTCAGATCAGCGTTTGCTGTTGCTCTCCACATGCACCAGCCCACCATTCCGGCAGGCTGGAACGGTGCGTTGATCAGCAACCTGCAGTATATGTTTGAACATCCGGGAGAAGGGGATAACCACAACGCCGAACCCTTTGCCTGGTGCTACTCCCGCATAGCGGATTTCATTCCTGAGCTGGTGTCTCAGGGGGCAAATCCACGGGTGATGCTGGACTACTCCGGCAACCTGCTTTGGGGACTACGGCAAATGGGACGTGGTGGCGTGTTGGATAATCTGAAGCGGATCACCTGTGACTCTACCTATCAGCCCTATGTCGAGTGGTTAGGAACACTGTGGGGCCATGCCGTAGTGCCTTCTACGCCCATTCCCGATATCAAGCTGCATATCCAGGCATGGCAGCATCACTTTGCGGCAATTTTTGGTTGGCAGGCACTGGCGCGAGTCAAGGGGTTTTCACCACCGGAAATGCATTTGCCGAATCATCCCGATACGCTCTATGAGTTTGTTCAAGCTTTGCGGGAATGTGGTTACCGCTGGATGATGGTGCAGGAACATTCGGTTGAAACGTTGACGGGAGAGCCGTTGGGCTACAAGCATGTGCCCCATCGCCTGGTTGCCCGCAACACTCACGGTGAAACAACCAGCATCACGGTGCTGATCAAAACGCAAGGGTCAGATACCAAGCTGGTCGGGCAGATGCAGCCTTACTACGAAGCGAAATCGCAACAATCCAAACCCATGCTGGGCGGTATCTCGGTTCCACCCCTGGTGACACAAATTGCGGATGGGGAAAATGGTGGTGTGATGATGAATGAGTTTCCGCAAGCCTTCAAAACTGCCTGGTACGACAATATGAACCAGGCTGATGTCGTTGGCATGACTGGAACGGAATATCTGGAGCTGATTGAGGCGGCGGGGGTGAAGCCGGAGGATTATCCAACCTGTCAGGGAATTGGTCAGCATCAAATCTGGCAGCGGGTTTCACCCGAGAATTGCACACCGGAAGTGGTGGAGCAGGCGATCGCGGACATTAAACACGCCAACCCCAACTTCCACATGGAAGGCTCCTCCTGGACCAACAGCCTCAGTTGGATAAAAGGCTACGAGAACGTTCTGACGCCCATGAACCAACTCAGCGCCCGCTTCCATGAAACTTTTGATCCGCTCCTGCAGAACCAGGCTCCTGATCAAGCCCCCATCACGCGCACGTTCCAGTATCGTCAAGCGTTGCTCTACACGTTGATTCTGGAAACCAGTTGCTTCCGCTATTGGGGACAGGGAACCTGGACAGACTACGCCCGCCAAATCTACGATCGCGGCATCGCGGCGATGGGTTAATCAACCAAGTTCAAAGGTTGTCACCCCAAACAGGCGATCGTAGGGCAAATCAGGGGCGGCTTGGGTATACATCCGAGCCGTCTCAAACACTGGCTTCATCTCGTAGTGTTCAGCCAGATTCACAGCCGCCGCGTTGATTTCGGGCACATCCAGGTAAATGGGAGCACCCGCTGGTGTCGTTGCTGTGAGAGCGATAAACAATGCTTCTGCAAATGTTGGGCGATCGGCAAATAAGGGTCCGATTTTGTACCCCTGACGGCACGCTCTGATCACCCCATATCCAACCAGGGTGTTGTTTCGCAAAATACCCAGGGCTGTACTGTCTGGCTGATTGATCCAACAACGTAGAAACTGAACGCGATCGCCTGAGAAAAACAATTGATCATAGGCTGCAATCGTTTCAAAGGGAACATTGGATAAATCAACGACTTCTGCATGACTCGTTGGCTCACCACCGCCAACACCAGCGTAGCGAATGTTTCGATAGGCTAATTGAAATCCAGATTTTTGATAATTTGACTGTTGGACAAGCACACCATCCAGACCAATGGTTCGACCCTGCAACGTATCCAATGCCGCATTCCAGAGCTGAATTCCATAGCCTTGTCCACGATACTCCGGTTTAACGAGATAAAATCCAATAAAGCCAAAGGAATGTCCATATTTGACGGCTGAAATGGTGGCGATCGCTTGATCACCGAGTCGTCCGATCAAAAAACCCGTTGGATCCGCCGCATAAAAACACTCCGCATCGTGGAGTCCGGGATTCCAGCCCTCTGCTGCCGCCCAATCGATCGCAATCTGCAGATCGTCACGGCTCATGCGTTGAATTGAATAGTGCGGTTCAGTCATCGTCTTGTTATGCACGGGTGTAGCGGTGTTTCACTCCAATTGGGAAGTACTCCGGGTCACCGGTGGAATGCAGCGTAATCTGAGGAGTCTGGTAGGACTCTGGAACATAGTGGGCGAACTCACTATTGAGGCGTTGCAGGTGATGGTGAATGGCCGTCGCGATCGCGCGGCGTTTCTCCTGACTCGCTTCAACACCCGGTGCCAGTTCAACGGCGATCGCCAGCCGTTTATTTTGATCCGCGTCATCGGTCACCTGCATGACAAATTTGCCGGTCACCCATTCACAAATCGGGGCTTGTTCCAATCCAACTGTCACATTTTCAGGATAAACATTGGCACCAAAGTAGGAAACCGTAAAGTGCGATCGCCCAAACACATAGACAAACGGCAACGGATAAACCCCTCGATTGTTTTGCAACATCCCGATTGGATCAAAGCCCCACTCGGATAGGAACTGCAGCATCTGCGGGTACGAAATCAAGCCGCCATTGTCAGAAATGTGATACCGGATTAAGGGAATGCCAGCATCGCCCGAAAATAACAGGGTGCCATCCTGAACTTCAAAGTAGCGACTGATCGGGTCGTATTGCACCAGTGTGGGCAAGCGCGATTCTCCAAACTGCGATCGCGCTGCATCGGGATGGTCTGCAAACCAGCGCCGAATGCAAATGCTCAGGGGCGTTTCATTGCCCAGCACTCCAGCATCCGCTGTGCCATAGAGAGACGCCGAGTCGTAGCAAAAGTCCGTGGAGCCAAGCCGACTGCCAACCAGCGATCGCCACGCCTCACTGAACACCTCTCCTGCCATCACCAGTTTGATGTGATACGGTTGCCAGTCAATGCCTTGAGCAATGCCACTATCAATCACATCTTTCAAAAACGGCGGATACCCCAGCAGCACCACCTGTTCAAACTGGGGAGCCAACGCTTGAACGACGCGCAGAATTTCAAGTTTATTGTTGCCAGGCGTGATCACCGTGAGCGGATAGCCTTTGCTGGCCAGGTGGCGACAGCAGTTGGCCGTATACATGCCCCCCACCCAGGTTCCCAGTGCAAAGCAGACCACCGCTAGCGTGCGCCGCTGATCGGCCTGAAAGCTATCGTGAAAAATCTGCTCAAATCGAGTCGCAATCTGAAACTCATCGTTGAGCGATCGCGCCCAGAAGCTGGGTTGTCCCGTGGAGCCAGAGGAAACCGCAATCATATCGCAGCGCTCCAGTTGCCCCTGACGACACAACTGGGGCAGGGGATATTGCCGCAGGTAATTCTCTTTGCTGGTCAGTGGGAGCTGCTGAAAGTCTGCGATCGTTTGAATCGAGGTCGGATCAACGCCTTGAGCACACAGAAACGAGGCATAGGCAGGCACCGTTGCCACCGTTTGCTGAAACAGCTTTAAAATGGCTTGCTGATCATCCGCTTGAATGTGCTGCTGCAGAGTAGTTTCCAGCGGGGTGGTCAGAAAGGTTTGGAAGGCGTCGAGGGTGTGTTGCGATCGTGGATGTTCCATAAAGATCACCTTGCATAAGTTTGTAGATTCGAGGAAGAGGGGTAAGAGAATAGACCTCTTGCAAATTAGTGAGAAGCTGTAGGATGGGCAAAGGGCAATTGCCCGTGCCCATCGCAACACTGAATGTTCTAGATGGGCACGCTTTGCTTTGCCCATCCTACTTCTACTCTCCTCAGAGAAAACCTAGAAGCCTTGAAACTTTGTTGTGCCCTTAATAAAGCTTGAACATGGATTCGGGGATACAGATTTCCTCCCTGTGGAATGAATCAGCCCTACCTT
>JAAUSG010000312.1 GCA_012034055.1 Leptolyngbyaceae cyanobacterium RU_5_1
TTGCCTGAAAATCATGAAGCGATGGTGTATGTCGTCATGATTCGGTTGATGCTGCGGCGATTAACGAACAACCGCCGAACGAGGAAGCCGAAAACTGCTTAAACAACATTTACAAACAGTTTCTAACAGGTCGAGACGGTGATTGAGGTGCTCCAGTTGTTCAAGTTTATGGTGGCTATACCGGGCGGAAATTAAGCCTTCCAGTAAATCGTAGAGTCCGTTGACCATGCGTTCTCCGAGAGTAAAACGGTGGTCGCGGGGCAGCCGATTCAGGATTGGAATGTACCATCGAACCAGGTCGTAGGTTTTTTGAATCACAGGTAGATCGAGAGAAGCGGATTTAGCCATAGACCCCCTGATGTTGAGTAAAATAGGAGAACTTGTGAGCAAGAGCGCTAGATGTAGAGAGTAGTACATGAATGATACGATTCCTGATTTTTGAAAAAAATTTTAACGCGCGCAGCGCGTAGGGAAGAACCAAAAGGGCAAAGGGCAAAAGAACCAAAGTATAAAGGGCTACAGAGTCCAGGGAGGAACACGGAGGACTCGAAAACCGATGACATTGTCCCGGTCGTGCGGAGTGTACCGGTAGCGGTTAGCAGAGCGGCAGTTCCCAGGGCAGTTGTACCAAGACCCGCCCCGCAGCAGCCGATAGCGAGTCTCTTTCAGAGAGGCTTCGCCAACGTCACCTCCAGTCATCCAAGCACTTCCATCGTCTGGGGCATCCGTATAGGACGGATGCCAGTGATCCAAACACCATTCCCAGACATTGCCGTGCATGTCGGATAATCCAAAGGCATTTACGACACCAAAACTGCCCACTTCAGTGGTTTTCTGACGAAATTCCCCGGTGTTTCCTTCGCCATAGGTGTAGTTGCCGTCATAATTGGCTAACTCCGGGTTCAGGGTTTCGCCGAAGTGAAAAGGAGTTGCAGTTCCGGCTCTACAAGCGTACTCCCACTCGGACTCGCTGGGCAGACGATAGGTTTTGCCGGTGTGCTGGGACAGACGATCGCAGAATTCGATTGCATCATGCCAAGACACTTGTTCGACGGGGCGATCGTTGCCCTTGAAATTGGCCGGATCGGGGTCCAGATCCCGGTTCATTCTGGGTAAGGCTGCAACACATCGCCATTGCGCCTGGGTGATTGGGAACTGGCTGATCTGAAACGATTGCACTGTAACGCGATGTTGAGCTTCCACGTCCACGCCTTCCAGTTCGGGATAGCTGTGTTTGTACCAGTCTCGTCCCACCTGATCGGGGGGCGACCCCATGAGAAACTCGCCACCCGGAATGTCCACCAGATCCAGGGTTAGTTCGGCTGTCAATGGCTCTTGCCAAACTGGAATGGATTTTACCTGGGTAATTACCTGTGCCGCCTTCAGTTCCACGATCAGCATCGGGACTGGCTGGCCGCTGGGGGCACCGATCAGGCTTAAGGCTCTGGCCGCTCCCTGGCGGACGGGTAAGGACTGGTGATTATCTTCTAGAATGCTCAACAATTCCGTCTGCCCCGCTTTCATCCGGCCCAGGGATTCGGCCACACTGCGACGCACCGCTGGGTCTTCGCTGGGGTCAGTGAGCAGGGTGAGCAGGGATTCACTGCCAATCCCCAGTTTGCCTAACGCCTGGGCAGCCGCCTGTCGTGCTTCCAGGGTTTGATTGCGGTTTTCTAGCATCCCGATCAGGTTGGGAGCCGCCATTTTGGCAGCCGCTCCGCGCTGGCTCAAATCCTCTGCGGCCCGAATCCGGTATTCCAGTTCGGGTGCTGAGAGTTCGGAGATCAGCAGGCGAATGCGGCGTTTTTCCTGAGCCAGTCGCAGTTCTTCGGGATCTAATCCGGCTTTGCGGGCCAGTTCGGCTGGAACAGAGTCTGGAATTCCAGTTTCCGGTTGCTTCACCAGGCAGCAATCCCGCACGGCCAGCAAAAATCCCTGAATGGTGTCCGGGGTTTCGTTGTTCCGCTCTAAGTACTGGTCGATCGCGGTCAGAAATTGCTGCCAGACGGATTCCAGATCATCCTGCTGGCAATAGAAGTCCACCAAGTAATTGGCCGCCAGATACTCTGCCAGGGGATCGAGAATAATCCGCAGTTTGTCGCCCGGTTCCAGGGTTTGCAGCAGTCGCAGTCGTTTTTCCAGATAGTCCAACCGACTTTTGGCATCTGCTTCAGATTCAGCTCCCTGAGCCACTAAGCCAGCGATCGCGTCTGCCTTTTTGGCCGCTGTGGGGCGATAGGTGTGGTTCAGGCATTGCCAGGCGATCGCCTGAGCATCTTGCTGCACCTGGAGTTGGTCACGCTGGTTGGCAGGTTCAATGGTGCGATTGAGCTGATTCAAATAACTGAGCATCAGCTCTGGAATAGAATCAGGCAGCTTGCCCCCGGCTCCTTCCTGTTGCTCGATCGTTTGGTCAGTGTAAAGTCGAGCCAGCAATACAGTGATGTTGCGTTGACCCACCATGCGCGATAGACGACGACAGATTTCAAAGTAGTCTTCATCTTCAAACAGTTTCCGTTTCTCTTTTGCCGTCAGATAGGTGTTGATAAACTCAGACAGGCGATTGCCTTCCACACGCATCGGTTCAAGCTGCACGTCTTTACGCAAGCGTTCTTCTGGCAACCGGGAGGTAACGATCAGGGCATGGATGGGAAACTCGCGATCGGCGGGACGGATTTTGGTGCGCGTCTGCTCGGACAGTTCCGAAAGGTGATCCACGATCACCAGCAGCCGTCGCTTGCGCAACAGGGCGGCGACGAACGCTTTATCGAGCGGATCTTCCGTGGCAACCAGCACCTGCAAATATCCCTGGACAACGTCCACTAGGCTGACTGATTCATCCAACTCCTGCTCAAGCAAAATCGGCAGGATCACGTGTTTCGCTAGTTTGCGGTCTAGTCCCCAATGGGCAATCTGGCAGGCGAGACTGGTTTTTCCGGCTCCCCCTTCCCCGGTAATTAGCAAACATAGGCGCGATCGCTGAAAGTAAGACTGCAGGGTTGGCGGTCCAAATTCCAGCTCAGGGGTGCTGTTGAGCTTCACCGGCAGGGGCACATGGATGGCGCGATCGCTGACCGTCGTATTGGTTGGGCTGGTAAAGTTAGCGGTTGCGGTCGCCAATTGTTGGGTAATCCAGGCATCCAGGACGCGGGGATGATATTTCAAGGGCGATAGCCCCTGGAGCACCCCACTCAGCAACGGCCCGACTTTGGGAATGGTCGCGATCGCCTTAACTTGGACATCGCCTAGCTTCAGTAACCAGATTGGCTTGAATAGGAAAATACCACCATAACCACTGACCAGAACCAGCCCCAGCACTGCCGCTCCGGCTATCCAGGGATGCTTGTCTGTCCAGGACACAACCTGATAGGTCGGCTGATCTGTCAACTGACTGACCTGGGTTTGCAAGCCATTCCGAGCCAGTTGCAGGGCTGCTAACTCCTTGGCTTTAGTCGCCCAATTTGTTTTGTCCTTCGTCAGTGTGGTTAACGTCGTGTCCAGGTGTTGCTTCAGGTCTTTGAGTTTCTGAATGTCCTTGACTTGCCAGCCCTGCACCTGATTGGACTGCCTTTGACTGTCTTGAGCGATCGCCTGTAAGGCTTGCACGGCATGGCTGCGTACTCGCAGATCTGCATCATCCTGACTTGCGGATACCAGCGTAGGCACTGCCGACTTTGCTAACCAGCCAAGCTGCCCCAGGGTTTGAGCCGCATAGAGGCGAGTGGATGCTTTCGGCTCCGTCAAGGCAGTCGCCAGCGGCTTGACGGCTGTTTCGCCACACTGTTTCAAAGTCTGCTGCGCCTTGGGACGCTGCTGCTGATCCTGAAGCTGCTCAACGGACTGTTGCAAAGCATCCGCAGTGCAGGGTTGCCCACAGCTGGCGGTTGCCAGCAGCAGGGGTAAGGCGGTCAGGACTGTGAGCATTGGTAGCCAACGCCGAATCCACATACGCATAGGATTTCTCAGAATACGATTGCAACACATCAGTTGACGAATACTTTTCTATTCACACGTCAGGTATCGTATTCCGAAAAATATCTGGTGATGGAAAAACTCATGAATTTTAGGGCAGAGGAGCGGAGGTTTTCATAGTTGGGATGGGATTGAATCAAAGTTGGATCGAGATCTAAGAAGAAGTAGGATGGGCAAAGGGGCTTGCCCGTGCCCATCACAAGTAATCATGGCGGATGGGCACGTATAACTTTGCCCATCCTACTTTGGTATTTTGTTTTTCAGAAATCTCCTAAGTAATTTCCAGGTGATTAATATTTGAAGCATTTTGTGATGCAATACAGAACTTTATTAAACAGGATTGATAATTTCACCTGAAACGCGATCGCTCTGATAGAATCTCGATAGACTATTTTCTTCCACAGGCGCATTTCTCGAATAATCGCGAGGATGGCATTGATGTTGATTCGAGCCAGGCTTTGCAAATCGCGCTTGCTGAATCAGCAGATTACTTCGAGTGCGCAATCGCTGGAGCAGAGAATTAGTATCCTGGCAGCGATCGACGGTGCTGGATAACTGTTTGTCATGACGTGGATGACTCATAGGGAGAATGAACGATGCCAGGTAGCGGTATGGTGATTGGTCGCGGTGTCTTAGGGATCACGATCGCCGTCTCAGGTTCTCAAACACCGAAGCGGTTGAGGTACGAGATTCACCGGGATAGCATTCAGTTTTACGACCCGGTCTCTAGCGCAACGGCAAGCCGTTTGTTCCAGGTGCTGAAAACGGCAGCCGGTGGGAGGAGTTTCACCGTCACGGGCACTGGAACGCTGAGCCTGGCCGCCCTCCCCGCCGCCCCCGATCACACCTTTCGGACTGTCACGTTGACCTATAGTCCGGGTAGCACGCCGGGTAGCACGCCGAGCTACACCTTGCGCGTCATGCAGAAGACGGGGCGATTTGCCCAACGGGGCACGACGGCCTTGCAGAATCTGGATCTCACCTTCACCGAGTCTGAAGCTGGCACCCCGTTCAGCGTCAGCGGTCGAGGTGTTTCTAGTGTTCTTGAATGACGTCA
>JAAUSG010000313.1 GCA_012034055.1 Leptolyngbyaceae cyanobacterium RU_5_1
TAATTTCCCCCTTATTAAGGGGGGCTAGGGGGGATCGCTGAGTGCTTAACATCACAGACCACACCTTTTCAAACATCCTCTAATGGATAGAAATATAATTTTGATTATCCTTTTCCAGCTTTTTACTTTAGCGATCGCTTGACCACCCCATAATTTTGAGCTATCACTGAATTAATCGCACCTGCACAAAAAGCAGATGTGAATGTACATCTCTAGCCTTTAGAAGCATTCTTAGCATACTTACGTCTGCTTATCTAAATAGAGGTAATGCCATTTCGGAAAGAATAGAGAAAAAAGCCAGATTCTTAGAAGTCTGACCAGGCAGCAACTCTAGTAATGCTTGATTATTTCTCACCCTTTCCTAAATGGAACTACCTAGATAGAGATAAGCAGGCGTAAGTATTTTAAGAATGAAACGTTACTCGAAGTTTCTTCGGGGAAGGTTATACATTCAATTCTTGCTATGTAGCTAATAGAGCAGCTATTAGAAACTTTATTCTATAGCTTCATATAGCGCTAGGTGCGTAATGTTCAACATTATGCAGGTAGAACTATGACAATGAGTTCTAGAGAGAAGCGCAGTAAAAAGAAGCGCATTGTTAAAAGGGATGGAAATCGTTGCTGTTGGTGCAAAAAACAATTAAAAGACGATCAGATGACAATTGAACATCTCACTCCTCAAAGTTTAGGGGGATCTGATTCAATTGAAAATCTTCGCATTGCTTGCTTTAAATGCAATAATTCGCGTGGCAACCGTCCATATCCTCCTGGTTATGTAAGCTTGAGGTAAGCAGGTCGGTGGAATTAAAATGAGCCATTGTAGGATGGGTAAAGCCGTTCCGGCATACCAGCAAAGCGATGGCGTAACCCATGCTGCTCAAAGGGTTGATGCGTTACGGCTCCGCCTAACACATCCTACGTTTATCTATGTCCACCTACTTAAAAGTTTCTTCAGTAGGGTGGGATTTTTCTCACCCTATGTGCTTCGGTTGCTTTCATAGAGCTTAACAATGTACAGTCTACCAACCTTTGATAATTCCTCCCTTTTACAGCGCGCTTTGACCCATCGCTCGTATGTCAATGAGCATCCTGAAGTGAAGCAGCATAATGAGCGTTTGGAATTTTTGGGAGATGCGGTGTTGAATTTTTTGAGTGGTGAGTTTCTCTACAAGAACTATCCAGATAAATCTGAGGGTGAATTGACACGGTTACGCTCTGCTCTGGTGGATGAACAGCAATTAGCAAAATTTGCTGAAGCTCTGAATCTGGGCAATCAAATGCGACTGGGAAAAGGGGCGGAGTTGGAGGGCGGACGGCAAAATCCTAATCTGTTAAGTAGTGCATTTGAAGCGGTGATTGGTGCCTATTTCTTAGATAGGAAATCAGATATTAGTGAAGTGCGAAACTATGTTGAACCATTCTTCAGTTCAGTGATGAATAGTTTGGTTGTTACGGCACCCAACATTAACTACAAAAGCCGATTTCAGGAGTGGGCACTGGCGAATAGCGGAGAAAATCCACAGTATGTAATTATTTCGGAATCAGGGCCGGATCACGCCAAGGAATTTGTGTCCGAGGTGCAGGTGAGCAACAAGACCTATGGATGGGGAACTGGGCGCAAAAAGCAGGAAGCGGAGAAGGATGCCGCTAGAGATGCATTGGATCGATTGGGATTGCTTTGAAAGGTTAAGATTCAGGCAAGTGACCTTGAATGGTGAGGACGGAGCAGGGGGCGTGGTGGAGGACGTAGTTGCTGACGCTGCCGAGGACGAGTTCTTTGAGACCGGAGTGTCCGCGACGACCGAGAATGATCAGGTCGGCGCTCCAGGTATCAGCGAGGTGACAGATGGCGCGACCAGGATCGCCCACATTCTGGGTAAATTCGACCGGAATGCCAGTTGCAGAGACCTGCTCTGTCAAGGATTTGAGAAGCTCCAAACCTCTGCGCTCGTAGGCTTCCCATTGTTGAGCATAGGCTCTAATAACCTCGTCGTGAGGGCCAGGGTAAACGCTATCGGGACCTGGGTAAATGGGGGTGGGGTAGCCTTCATCCACTGGAGACAGCACATGCAACAGCATGAGCTCAGCGCTGGTCAGCTTGGCTAGCGTAGTCGCTTCACGAATGACCTGATCGCTGGTGTTTAGGGGGGCGATCGCTGCCAGAATTTTCTTAAACATCGGAGAATCTCCTATGGAGTGCAGAATCAGGGAGTATGAACATGCGGAAGTCGGAGTTCTGATCGAACAATCTGCGATTAAACCTTGAGCGTTGCTTAGAACTCCGACTTCTGGAAGCAAATCCATCATGATTCACAGTTTCTCTGCTTCGGCAACTTCCAGGATTGTTTTAAGAACTGAGTCGGGGTTGAGGCTGATCGAGGTGATGCCTTGTTCGACCAGGAAGCGGGCAAATTCTGGATAGTCGCTGGGAGCCTGGCCGCAGATACCAATTTTGCGGTTATGGGCTTTGGCGGTGCGGATCACATGCTGCACGAGGCGTTTGATGGCAGGATTGCGTTCGTCAAACAGGTGGGCAACCTGGGCAGAGTCGCGATCGAGTCCGAGGGTGAGCTGAGTCAGGTCGTTGGAGCCGATCGAGAACCCGTCGAAGATTTCGCTGAACTCGTCGGCCAGCATGACGTTGCTGGGCAGTTCGCACATGACGAAGACTTGCAAGCCGTTTTCACCCTGGATTAAGCCATGATTTGCCATTTCCTGAAGCACGCGGCGTCCCTCATCGGGCGTGCGGCAGAAGGGAACCATCAGGATGACGTTGGTCAAACCCATCTCATCTCGGACTCGCTTGATGGACTGACATTCCAGTCCAAAGCCTTCTCGATAGCGATCGTCGTAGTAGCGGGAGGCACCACGCCAACCCAGCATGGGGTTCTCTTCGTGGGGTTCAAACTGGCGACCACCCAACAGGTTGGCGTATTCGTTGCTCTTCAGATCAGACAGGCGCACGATCACGGGTTTGGGGTAGAAGGCAGCCGCGATCGCCCCCACACCCTGAGCCAGCTTGTCTACAAAATAGTCTGGCTTGTTCTCGTAGAGCCGGGTCAGGTCGGCAATTTTGTAGCGTGCCAGCTCATCCTGCAGCGTGTCGTAGTGGAGGAGTGCCAGCGGGTGTACCTGAATGTGGTTGGCGATGATAAACTCTAGCCGCGCCAAGCCAACGCCATCGTTTGGAATTGCCGCTAGATTAAAGGCTTCGTCTGGATTTCCCACATTCATCATGATTTGAGTGTGGGTGCGGGGGATGTTATCCAGCGCCACTTCGTTCACCTCAAAGGGCAGCAACCCGGCGTAGACTCGCCCATCTTCCCCTTCACAACACGAGATAGTGATGTCCTGCTGCGGTTGAATCACGTCCGTAGCGTTTCCACAACCGACGATCGCCGGAATCCCCAGTTCCCGCGCAATGATAGCCGCATGGCAGGTGCGTCCGCCCTGATCCGTGACGATCGCACTGGCCTTTTTCATAATCGGTTCCCAATCGGGGTCGGTGCGCTCCGTGACCAACACCTCACCGGGCTGAAACAGCGCAATGTGACTGGGGTTGTGGATTACCCTGGCTCTCCCCTGCCCCACGGCATTGCCAACACTGCGCCCGATCGCCAGCACCTGGCTGCGTTCCTTTAACTGATAGCTACGCAACACGTTGACGGTCTTTTGCGAATGCACGGTTTCTGGACGAGCTTGGACAATGAAAAGCTGTTTCGTGACGCCATCTTTCGCCCATTCAATGTCCATTGGGCTGTGAACCCCACGGGCTTGCGAGTAGTGCTCTTCAATCAAACAGGCCCACTGCGCAAGCTGCAGCACTTCCTGATCCGTAATGGCAAATCGTTCTCGATGGCTGCGCTTGACTGGGATATTTTTGGTCAGCTTGGAGCCGCCATCATCGTAGACCAGCTTGATTTCCTTCGTTCCCAGCCGCTTGCGCACGATTGGCTGAAAGCCTTGCTTCAAGGTTGGCTTAAACACCAGAAACTCATCCGGATTGACAGCACCCTGAACTACGGTTTCCCCCAGTCCGTAGGCGGCTGTTACCAACACGACATCCTGGAAACCAGTCTCGGTATCAAGCGAGAACATGACCCCCGATGCTGCCAAATCGGAGCGCACCATTTTTTGCACCCCAACAGAGAGGGCAACGTCAAAGTGGTCAAAGCCCTTGGTGTGACGGTAGGAAATGGCGCGATCGGTAAAGATAGAGGCAAAGCAGCAATGGCAGGCATTCAACACCCCTTGCAATCCGTAGACATTCAAGTACGTTTCCTGCTGTCCAGCAAAGCTAGCATCGGGCAAATCTTCGGCAGTGGCGCTGGAGCGAACGGCGACATCGGTATCCGGCTCGTATTGGTCACACAGCTTCTGATAGGCGTGAGCGATCGCAGCCTGTAAATCCTGTGGAAACGGCGTTTGCAACATCAGCGATCGCGCTGTCTGCCAACTTGCTGCAAACTCTCCACATTGTCCACATCCAAATCAGCAAATAGGGTGCGCAGCTTCTCCTGCAGTGCTGCTGACTCAATGAAACGTCGATACGCATAGGCAGTGGTTGCAAAGCCATTGGGCACATTCACCCCTTGACTAGCAAGCTGCTGAATCATTTCTCCCAACGATGCATTCTTGCCGCCCACTAAGGGAACGTCTGCAATGCCCACCTGTTCAAATTCCAAAATCAAGGCTTGCTCTCTAGAAGTCGGCAAACCTGCCTGTGCATTGACCAAACTGCTAATCATTGCGGTCTTCCTGGGTATCCGTTGCCGTGCAACCTTGGAGAAATATCGTAGGAGAGAGAATTGCTATCGACTCCGCACTCCTACCTTGTAGCGAAAATTATTTAAGAGGATGTTTTAAAAGTCCTACTGTTGGTAGCAAAGCGTGCAGATCCCCCTAAATCCCCCTTAATAAGGGGGACTTTGAGCCGATTTCCCCCCTTATTAAGGGGGGCTAGGGGGGGATCACTCAGTGCTTAA
>JAAUSG010000314.1 GCA_012034055.1 Leptolyngbyaceae cyanobacterium RU_5_1
TGAGGGTGGGCTGGCGGTCGGCACTTCGGCACCGTTACCGTTGCCCCCGATTTGGGAGACGGACTCACACCGGGTGACGGAGAGGGCAGTGTTTGACCCGAGATGACCGGCGGGGTTGCTTTTTCTGCCACGGCAGGCGGGAGCTGGGTGGCAATTCGTTGGTCACTGCTGCTGGCTCCCTGACTGGAGGTGGGGGCACTGGAGGTGGCGTTGGGAGAACTTTCCAGCAGCTTGATGGCCGATGTGGATAACCCAACCGCAATCAGCAGCACGGCTGCAATCTGGGCCCAACCGGAAGAGGGCTGCAGCCACCGCGATCGCGGCAACGTTGGCAGACTCAACGCATCCGCTGCATACTCCTCCAATGCATTGGCCAGGTCAAAGAGCTGTAGGGTGCTAAGCGACACAACCGGTTCAGATTCTGAGGTTGCCAGGCTTCCCAGATGCAAGTGGTGGGATAGTAAGCCACCGGGCTGCAGCGAAATTCCATCCAAATTCGGCGATCGCACTGTCGATACTGAATTCTGTCTGATCGGAGCCGTGAAGGTAACGACGTTTGATGTTTCCTGACGTGAATCGGGTTCCCGGTTTAAGCGCTCATGGGAAGATTGCAGAAAGTCCTGAATATAGGTCGTGACCGCTTCACAAAGGGCTTCGAGTTGGGTGCGATCGCCCTGGATCGTAATCCACTGCTGCTCCGGCAGTTTGGGGTCATCCAGGCTGAGTTGAAACTGCACATTCTTCAACACCGGCTGACCAGCCCAGCGAGACAAAGGCGAATTGGATGCTTTCACCTCCAGCGTGCAGGTTGGCGGAGTGTATCGTCGCAGTACTGAATGAGACTGGAACATGGGCATTGCGGTGTTGGGTAGCGTTGAGAGTAGATACAGCAACTAGTGCAAGAAGTCAGAAGTACGAAGTCAGAAACGGTTACGGGATCAGCTCTTTGCTGATTTCTAACTGGCTAATTATTTTTGCCCTAAGGCACTAGCTTTTCGAGATTGAGTCCGATCCAGCAATGCCAGCCAGAGTCGCCGCGGGCCGTTGGCAGCACTATAGAACAGCAGATCAATCAAGAGCTTGAGCGCAAGGTTGGTGAGCATCGGGGGCGACACCTCCTCGCCATCCTCCATCCGTTCCTGATAGGTATTGCTGAAGGTATCCAGGTAGTCGCCCAGGAGAGCCGTTTGGTGAGGTTCTTGGTGTTGCTCCGTGACTTGTTCCAGCAATGCCACGGCCCGACGAATCAGCTCCTGATGCTCCTTTGCCAGGTGACAACTAATCAGAACCAACGCCCGTGCCTCCTCCACATCCAGCTTCTTGCGCCCACCCTGCCCTTTGCGCAAGGGACTGGATTGACGCAACCGCCACAAGGCAACCCGATCTGCCACCAGCGACTCCACATTGAGTTCAGCCGCTGCCTGCAGCATCGCTTCAGAACCAATTCCCGTCAGCGCCTCCAGCGCCATGAGGACTAGATCAAGCTGGGCCTTGATGTTGTCCAACTGACTGGGATCAGGCAGTGTGGTGAGTGGAAAGGCTTCTGCAGAAACAGAGACAGGTGGTTTCGCTGTAGACGACATAGCTTTAGGATACGCAAGAAAACCGAAGCGGGTGGGCTGGTTACGGGTACTGAAACAAGACTCTGATTTCAATCAGCATGTTTCCTATTCTTCAGCCAGAACGAAACATTCCTATGGAAAATCACCTTAAGATTACCCCCGATCGCAGACTGTTTCAGGAAACACGCTGCAACGATTTTGCCAGACTGGTTTCGCGATCGCCGTCCTGCTGTTGGGTAAAAGGGGCGCGATCGCCGCCCTGCTGCCGAACTCTACGCCTTTAACCTACGCGATGCCATTCCCCAATTCGCATTGCCGTTACAATCCGGCGATCCGGAACCCACAATCGATCTGAACCAGGCACTGAATCAGGTGTATCAAGAGGCGGCTTTGGAGTTGGCGATCGACGATACCCAGCAACCCGTTCCATCCGTAAGCCAAGATGATTTCGCCTGGATTCAAACTCTAATCCTGCCTTAGATTGCGTAGGGTGCGTTAGGCATCGCCGTAACGCACCGAACCGTGAGCTGGCGGTGCGTTACGCTGCCGCTTTTCTTGAATGCCGCAGGCTATACGCACCCTACAGGGTCTGATTACTTCATGAAGATTTATGCTGAAGCGTGTTCCATCAATCGAGGCTGCCAGGATTAACCGGATACCCGTGCCAGAATTGAGTAAATAAAATTTGAGACCCCATCGCGCTGCAAACCATGACCACGAATTCCAACATCAAGCTAACGATCGCTTTTAATGACCCTGATTTGAACTCAGACGAACGAGACGAGCAGTCCCAACGGTTCATAGCTGAATTGAAGCAAATGGATGAGCTAGAAACCGTCGATCGCGTCCTTGATCCGAATCCACCAGAGGGCAATAAGGCGTTGGGTGGCTTTCTGGTGGGTTTGCTAATGGCGGAGGTAAATGTTGCCAATGCGCAAAAGTTGCTGGGGTTTCTGGGCGATCGCTTGGGTGGCAAGCCAATTGAACTGGCAGTAGAAGCCAACGGCAAAAAGCTGACGGTAAAAGCCCACAGTCGGGAAGAGTTAGCAGCGGCGATCAAAGCAGCCCAGGATTTCGTCGCAGCATAGGCAAGCAGACATGGCAAAAGTTGCATTGTTGATTGGGGTCAGCGAGTATAAGCCGGGATTAAACCCGCTCCCTGCGGCGGTAAAGGACATTGAAGCCCTGCGGCGCGTGTTGCAAGACCCAGAGATGGGTGGGTTTGATCAGGTGAAGACGCTTGCCAATCCTGAACCCAACGCCATGCGGCTGGCAATTGAGACCCTGTTTGACGGCCGCACCAGGGACGATCTGGTGTTACTGTTCTTTTCTGGACATGGAATTAAAGATGATGCTGGCAGGTTGTATTTTGCCAGTCGGAGCACTCAGAAAAATGCCAGAGGAGATTTAATTCGGTCCACGGCTGTAGAGGCTCGTTTCGTCCACGACATCATGCACAATAGCCGTGCCAAACGACAGGCGATTATTCTGGACTGCTGTTTTAGCGGAGCGTTTGACCCGGCATTGCGAGCAAAGGATGATGGCTCGGTGGACTTGCACTCTCAACTGGGTGCAGAAGGGCGAGTTGTGCTCACCTCCTCCAGTTCGACCCAATATTCCTTTGAGCAGCAGGGATCGGAGTTGTCAATTTACACCCGCTACCTGGTGGAGGGCATCGAAACCGGGGCAGGAGATCAAAATAGTGACGGGGTTGTTTCAATCCTGGAGTTGCACGAGTATGCGGCCAGCAAGGTACAGGAAACGGCTCCCACGATGACTCCCAAGATCATCGTCTTGAAGGATAAGGGATTTGAAATTGCTCTGGCCAGGGTACGAGTCACTGACCCCAAACTCAAATACCGAAAAAGGGCTGACCGGTATGCCAATGCAGGCACGATTCGCCCTGCAGGACGGGCCGTTTTGAATACCTTGAGGCAGCAGCTAGGATTGACGGCTGCAGAGGCGGCTGACATTGAAGCGGAGGTCTTGCGTCCTTACCAGGAGCGGCTGGCGAATCTGCAACGGTATCGGGAAACGTTGATTGCAGCCGCAGCGGATGAATATCCGTTGAGTGAGTTTGACCGTGAAGACTTGAATGAACTTCAGCAGATGTTTGGGTTGCGGGATGAGGATGTTTTGCCGATTCAGCAAGCGGTTGAAGCGCAGTTCAAACATCAGGAGCAACTGAGACTGGCAGCCGAGCGACAGCGGCAGGAACAGGAAAAAGCGGAATATGAGCAGCAACTAGAGACGCTTAAGCAGCAAGAGCAAGCTGAGCAACAACGGAAAAGAGAACTGGAGGAGCGTCAACAGGCAGAGCGTGTTAAATTGCAGCGGTTTGAGTTTGATCTGATTACGGTTGACAGGAAAGGAAAAGAAAACAGGCGCACCCAATCTTCAGCCGAGTGTTTTGCTGAAGATTTGGGTAACGGGGTGGTGCTGGAAATGGTCAAGATTCCAGCCGGAACCTTCCAGATGGGGTCACCAAAAGGGCAGGGACATGAATCTGAGCGGCCGCAACATGCGGTTAAAGTGCCCACGTTTTTGATCGGGAAATACCCAATTACTCAGGCCCAATGGCGGACGGTGGCGGCGCTGCCCCAAGTGGAAATTGCCCTCGATCTGGAACCTTCATGGTTCAAGGGCGATCGCCGCCCTGTGGAACAAGTCTCCTGGGATCAGGCTGGGGAATTTTGTCAGCGCCTATCTCGCCTGACACAGCACCCGTACCGTCTGCCCAGCGAAGCCGAATGGGAATATGCCTGCCGAGCTGGAACCACAACTCCGTTCCATTTTGGTGAAACGATCACGACAGATCTGGCAAACTACGACGGAAATCAAATCTATGCTTCTGCCCCCAAAGGTAGCTATCGAAAACAGACAACGGATGTGGGTAGTTTTCCCCCGAATGTCTATGGCTTATACGATATGCACGGTAATGTCTGGGAGTGGTGTCTGGATCATTGGCATAACAATTATGAGGCTGCACCAGCAGATGGTAGTGCCTGGGTGGCAGGCAGAAATTCCGATCGCCGCGTGTTACGGGGTGGTTCCTGGGACACCATTTTCCGGTGAATTGTCGCGCTGCCTACCGCAGCTACTACTCTCCCGCCGGCCGTCTCAACGGTCTCGGTTTTCGGGTGGTCTGTTCGGTCTTTCCAGGACTCTTGTAGCCCTTTGCTCTCTTGCCCTTTTGCCCTCTCCTCTTTTTTCTTTACTCTCCTTGGCGTGCAGCGCCTCAAAATTTTTGTTGCTGTAAGGGCGGGTTTAGCCGTAAATCTTGCTGGGATTCAAAGATTAATACCGTTTCACTTTTTACACGCTACAAATCAAGATCCCCCGCCTGACGGACCCCCTATTAAGGGGGTGCCGGTGCAGGGTGTTTCGATTGTGGCGAAAGAACATTAAAC
>JAAUSG010000315.1 GCA_012034055.1 Leptolyngbyaceae cyanobacterium RU_5_1
GAAATTGCCTGTGGACGGGAGCTGTCGGGGGCTTTGCCTAGACAAGACCGAGTGAAGCAGGAAACTCTCAGGAGTGATCTTGAGAAGCCCGCGCTGTATGCGTAGCATCAGCGTCGGGAGCTGTCACCGAAGCTGCTCTGGAATTGCAGCTCTCTCAGCCAGCGATTAGTCATGCGATCGCGACCCTTGAAGCAGAATTGGGTGTGCCGCTGTTTTCCAGAGGCCGCCACGGTGCTGTGCTGACACCTGCTGGTGAGCGAGTTTTGGGGCACGCTCGTCAAGCGCTTCACTCCTTAGAGCAAATGCAGCAGGAAGCAGATTTATACAAAGGCTTGCAGGGTGGACGGATACGACTTGCCTCCTTCCGCAGTGTAGCAACCCATCTGCTGCCGAAAGTGATGGTGCAGTTTCGCGATCGCTATCCTGCTGTTAGCGTGACTATCCTCGAACGCCCAGACTACCTGGATATTGAGCAGTGTATTCGAGAAGGACGCGCAGAGATTGGCATCACTTATCTCCCAACTGGCGAGGAATTTGAAGCATGGGAACTCCTGCGCGATGAATATCTCGTGCTGCTGCCGCCCAAGGCGACTATTAACGGGACTCGACTGACTTGGAATGATTTAGCCGCTTATCCATTGGTGATGCTGCCCTGCCTACCGTGTGGACGGATTTTGTATCAACACCTGAAAACTTTGGCCCCTCCACTGCCGTTTGCCAGCGACATCCAAGAAGACTCCACCATCCTTGGTATGGTGATGCAGGGTTTGGGCGCAGCAATTCTGCCAAAACTGGCAGCAGAGCCGATTCCTGAACTCTTACAAATCCACCCCCTACCTGCGCCGCTAGAACGAGTCATTGGGGCAGCGGTTTTGTCTGATGCGCTGCATACTCCCGCTGTATATGCGTTTCTAGATGTGCTCAAGCAGTTCGATCTCAAGCAACTAGCAACGATTCCCTCTCGCTGATACGTCAAAGCCTGGCAATGGTGAAGAATAGGATAGGACGGCGATCGATTGAATAGTCGTTGCCAGCCTCGTAAAATTAAGGGCTGTAGATCTGAGTAAATAAGGGCAACGGTTTGTCAAAACATCCAATAGAGTTCCCGGGTGGCCGTCTAAATTACGACTTCCGAGCACTGGCGGAACATTACAGAACGGCACTCCTGAACGATGTCATTCCATTTTGGGAGAAGCACGCGATCGACTGGCAATACGGCGGCTATTTCACCTGCCTCGATCTCGAGGGCAAGGTTTACGACACAGATAAGTTCATCTGGCTGCAGAATCGTCAGGTCTGGATTTTTTCCATGCTGTATAACCAGCTCGAAAACCGCGCAGACTGGCTTAAGGTCGCCGCCAATGGTGCTAACTTTCTGGCTCAACACGGCAGAGACGCCGATGGTAATTGGTACTTTGCGCTCACCCGTGACGGTAAACCGCTGGTACAGCCGTACAACATCTTCTCCGATTGCTTTGCCGCAATGGCGTTTAGCAGATATGCCCTGGCATCGGGTGAGGATTGGGCGAAAGAGGTGGCACTGCAGGCTTACAACAACGTGTTGCGCCGCAAGGATAACCCCAAAGGTCAGTACAGCAAGGCTTATCCAGGCACTCGCCCGATGAAATCCCTGGCAGTGCCGATGATTCTGGCTAACCTGTCATTGGAGATGGATTGGTTGTTGCCCAGCGATCGACTTGAGCAAATTCTGGAGGCAACAGTGCAGGAGGTCATGACTGATTTTCGCGATCGCGACACCGGACTGATGTACGAAAACGTTGCCCCAGATGGTTCACATATTGATTGTTTTGAGGGACGCCTGATCAACCCCGGTCATGGCATTGAAGCCATGTGGTTCATTATGGACATTGCCGATCGCCGTCAGGATACCCAAACCATTAATCAGGCGATCGATGTCATGCTCAACATCCTCAACTTCGCCTGGGATGCCGAGTATGGCGGGCTGTATTATTTCATGGATGCGCACGGATACCCTCCGCAGCAACTGGAATGGGACCAAAAGCTGTGGTGGGTGCATTTAGAGTCACTGGTTGCCCTGGCAATGGGCTATCGCCTGACCGGACGAGAGGCGTGCTGGGAATGGTACCAAAAACTGCATGAGTATGCCTGGTCACACTTTGCCGATCCAGAATACGGGGAGTGGTTTGGTTACCTGAATCGGCGGGGCGAAGTGCTGTTGAACCTTAAAGGCGGCAAATGGAAGGGTTGTTTCCATGTCCCACGTGCGCTATATCTGTGTTGGCAGCATTTTAAGGCGTTGAATTAATTAAAAATTAAAAATTAAAAATGATTGCCAGACTGTTTTGCCATTTTTAATTTTGCATTTTTAATTTTGCATTGTCCTAAACCTGAACTGTCTTCTGCAAACAATCTAATCGGAGCTAGACAGGAGGGCTGCTCCCGATTGATAAGTAATGCCTGCCTGTTTGAGGCGGCGCAGGGCTTCACCGAGGCGATCGCAGTCAGCAATCAAACTGATCCGCACATACCCTTCACCGCCTACCCCAAAGGCGTTTCCAGGTGTGACCACCACACCGGTTTGCTGCAGTACGGAGAGGGCAAAGTCTGTGGAGCCAATTCCGGGCGGACAGGGCACCCAAAGATACATGGTGGCTTTGGTCTTGGGCACGCTCCAGCCCAATTCAGCCAGTCCTTGAATCAGAAAATCGCGGCGAGTGCGATAGCGGGATTGGACTTCGTGCAGATAGACATCTGGGAGCTGCAAGGCCGTCTCTGCCGCTGTTTGCAATACCCGGAAAATGCCATAATCCAGATTTGTTTTCAGCGTTCGCAATCCCTGCACCACATGGCGATTGCCAACCACAAAGCCAACCCGCCATCCAGCCATGTTGTAGGTCTTCGACAGGGTGTGGAACTCGACGCCGATCTCCATCGCTCCTGAAATTTCCAGCAGACTGGTGGGTTGGTAGCCATCAAACGCGAGTTCAGCGTAGCAAAGATCATGCACTAACAGGATGTTGTAGCGACGAGCAAAGGCAACGACGTCTTCAAAAAATTCTCGTGGAGCGGTTGCGGCGGTTGGATTGCTGGGGTAGTTGAAATAGAGAATTTTTGCCCGCTCGGCGACGTGATCGGGAATGCTGTGCAGGTCAATGACCCAATCGTTTTCCGGCTTCAAGATCATGCTGTAGATGTCTGCACCCGCGATCGCTGGACCCCGGAAGTGAGCCGGATAGGCCGGACTGGGTACCAGCACCACATCCCCAGAATTGACATACGCTAATGCGAGATGAGTCAATCCCTCTTTGGAACCCAGGAGCGGCAACGCTTCACTGTCCGGATCCAACTTGACGCCATAACGTCGGTAGTACCAATCCGTAATCGTGCGGCGAAAGCTGGCTGTGCCCTCAAACGGTGGATAGCCGTGGTTACTGGGATCTTGCAGCGCCGCGATCGCGGCCTCTACAACCGGCTGAGGTGTCGCCCCATCCGGATTGCCCATACCCAAATCAATCAAATCCAGGCCCTGTTCCCTAGCCCGCAGCTTCAACTCATCCAAACGAGCAAACACATAAGGTGGGAGAGATTTCAGGCGATCGGCTGGAGTGATCCAGTTAAGGCTCATTCGGTCACCTCGCTGGTCGTGGGATGAGAGGGTGAAGAGATTGTAGATTGTAGATTGTAGATTGTAGATTGCAGATTGGAAAGTCTCCGTATCTCCGTGTCTCCGTGTCTCCATGTCCTCCCCTTCTCCCTCTAACTCCCCATCTCCCATTCGGCTGACGGTTCCTCTGAGGTCACCGAACGCGCTCACGGAAGTCCATCTCCTCTCTCCTCTCTCCTCTCTCCTCACCCCTTGACACGGTGCTGTCGTCGAAACCATTGCTGCCATAAGTTGCGAGGGTTCGATCGCAAAGGGGAGGCGGTGAATATCAGAGTGTTCGGAACAAGCGAGTTCAGCGGCGTGCTGTAGTTCGGACAGGGAAATGGCGGACATGCCCAGCTCAGCAAGACTACGAGGTAAGCCAATGTCGGCGTAAAACTTTAACAACTGATGGCGGGCGGTGGCTGCCAGTTGATTGCCCGGTACCAGTTCTTCAAGGCGTAACTGCACCAGAATTCCGTAGGCAACCTTCTCACCATGCAGAGTAGCGTGGCTGGCAGACAGGTGCGTCAAGCCGTTGTGAACGGCATGGGCGGCAACGGTGCGGCACTGGGCACCCCCCAATCCACCGATCGCGCCTGCCAGGAGCACGGTCGCGTCTACAACCTCCTGCCATGTCTCTGCACCAGGTGCTTGCAGGGCGATCGCAGCCGTTTGCAGGAGGAGGTCGCGCAGGACTCTGGCTTGTTGAACAGCCGCGATGATCAAGGTCTGCTGAGAATGGCCGCTGCTGACTGAAGCTTCGTACCATTGGCGATCGCGTCTCCAATCCCTGCCACCAATGTCCGTTGAGGTGCCGTTGCGATCAACTCATAGTCCAGCACCAGCAAATCAGGACAGCGGGGTAGCAGTACGTCGTAGAGGAATGCACCTTCGTCTGAATAAACATTAGACAATGCCGTCCAGGCTGCGCAGGTTGCGGCCGAGGTAGGCACCGTTACAACGGGCAAGCTGCACTGATGGGCCAGCAATTTCGCCGTATCCAACGCTTTGCCACCCCCAACGCCAATAATCAGATCCGCGTGTTGATCCTTAACCGCCTGGTGCAGAGTCGCCAGGGCTGCCTGACTGCAGTCTGGACGGTAAGACATCTGGGTGACGATTAACCCTTGCTGCTCCAGTACAGGTCTTAGACGGGGTTGAACTAACGCCAGTGTGCGATCGCCCCCAACCAGGAATGGACGCTGTCCCAAACGGGCGATCGCCACTGCCGCCGCTGCCAAAATTCCCGTTCCTCGCATCACCTGGGCAGGAGCAACACACAGGGCAGGTAGAACAGCGGAAGTCGTGGACATGGTAAGAACA
>JAAUSG010000316.1 GCA_012034055.1 Leptolyngbyaceae cyanobacterium RU_5_1
TCATTCGTCATTCTTTCTTTACTTTCTTCTTCCACTTGCAATGATTCAAACACGGGACAAAAGCCGTCTGGCGTGACTTTGAATTCATACAATGGGGATGCGGGGTTCCAGCAGCGCTGCCCTCGGTAGTAGCGACAGTTGGCGCAGCATTTACGTAGGGGTGAGTTTGCGTCCATCCAGTCCAGTAAGCGATCGCTGCTTTGGCGCAGGATCTCTCGCTGGGGTAGCCCGCGCAGCACCAGCTCTTCGCCCTGCCAGCGAGCTTCTATGAGTCCGGTGTCTGCCAACATGCGCCAACGCGGATCAGTAGCGATCGCGTTCGGTAGCGCGATCGTGACCACATCATCCAGCTCCGTTAATTCGCCTTCGTAGCTGGTCTCAGGGGCGGCTGGTTGGATAAACGTTTCCCCAATCGGCAGCTCAACCCGACTGCCTCCTGCAGGCGAATGCAGGTGATAGCGATTGTGTAATTCATCGAGTCCGGTCAAGTCTGCCAAATAGGCCGCCGGACCGTGAACAAAAACCACATGCTGGGGACGCAAATTATGGATCAGCTGGGTAGTGCCAGGACCATCACAGTGCTGCGCCAACAGATAGGTTTCTGCGGGAGGGGATGTATCAGATATGAGACGTGAACGGCTTTTCCGTCCCGCCTCACTCCTCACTCCTATCTCCACACCAACCTGACGATGGGGTTCTTGAGGGAGCAAGACGAGCCATGAGCTGAGATTAGATTGGTAATACTGGTTGAGGTCGGCGGTCTCATCAGTGAGCACCACACAGGCAGATTCTCCTAACTTGGCACGTTGCTCTGGAGTTAGACGGCGCACCCGTGGACGGACACGCTCATCCCAAAAGAGGGGCTGGTGACGAGCAAAGTTCTGGGCCGAGGTAGGCAGGTGCGGCAAAATTTCCAAATACGTATCGCAGCCAACCGCCACTAATCCATCCACCCAGATATCCAGATCTCGTCCGGTGAAATAGTGGTGACTGCGCAGCAGCATCAGGAGTTCTTGCCCTAACCCCAAGGAGGGAGTAGGCAGGAGGACGGACTGGTTTGCGGCGATCGCTTGATGAATGCGCTCCGCCAGTTGGTTTTCCTGCTGACGGCGGTGGGGATGACGAGCGGTGCCATAGCTGCCTTCCACAATCAGCACATCTGGCTGCAGTCCCCGCAGTTCCTCCAGCGGTAACCCTTCCACCAAGCGGGTATTGGAAAGGAAAAAATCTCCTGTGTACAGCACCGTGTATGAGCGAGCAGACGGTTCACTGGCTTGAGGCGGTGTATACGTCAACAGGATGGCTGCCGCTCCGGGCAAGTGTCCGGCTGGATAGAGTTCAGCGCTCAGTCCATCTAAAAACTCAACGGGCGATCGCCAGGGCAATGCATGACAAAACAACGGTAGAGGGTCAGAATCTGTCTCAGTCCAATTCAAGGGCAGCAACTGAGTGGTGACTTCACTGGCATAGATGGGAAGTTGGGGAAATGCCTGATGGAGTTTCAGCAATCCTCTAGCATGGTCAGCATGGGCATGACTACACAGCACTAAATCGGCAGGAACGCCCTTCTTAGGAGTGATCGGCAGCAGATTTGCGAGTCCGCAGTCCAACATGACGCGATACGGTCCGACCCGAAGCAGGAGGCAGACTCCTTCGTCCGCATGACCAACTCCATATGTCAGGCACTCCAGATCAATCACGTCGATATTACGTCTCCATTTTGGCGATCGCCCTTCATTGTCTCTTTCCAGCTATCCTGACTTCAAGCCATAGAGACGCCTCAGGTAGCCTCCCTGATTGGAAATACCTAACTGGACGCACAAGTTTTTGAAACCAAAACCTTTGTGGTTAAAGGACTCCGCCGCTGATCATCTATTTTCAGTAAGAGTTATCTATTTAGCTCACAGCGTTTTTGCCCAACTGTTCTTGCCCAACTAATGAGCAGAACCGTTCCCATGATAGTTATCCGAATCGTAGAACCCATTCCGAGTACCGAAGAACAGGCACGCCACGGTAAAGATAGCGGTTAATACGACCAACACTAATTTCACGTCCATTTTTAGTGACTCTATTATCAAGTTTGTTTGCAGGCATTGTAAGACAAATTTGTTGCCATCCTAGCAATTCAAAGATTTTTACAACAACTTCCAGGGAATAGCTGCCTCTAAAGCCCCATTTGGGAACAGCTAAACTAAAAGCTCCGACTGTAAGGGACAACGCGACGAGATGAAATGCCTCAAACATTCCCCGCGTCTCCATGTCTCCGTATCTGGCTCCTCTTAAATGCGCCCCCTCTCGCCTATGACGCCCTCCAAAAAGCCCAAGAGCCTACAAGACATTCTCAAGCAACGCCAGCAGTCCAGCTTTGTGGGACGGGAAGCCCAGATTGCGTTGTTTCGGCAGAACGTGGAGCGATCGCCCGAACTACGCGATTACTTCATCTTTAACGTTTGGGGACAGGGTGGTGTCGGCAAGAGCACGCTGCTGCGCCAGTATCGCAAGCTTGCCGAGGAGCTTGGCGGCGTCACGGCCTACACGAACGAAGAAGAGAGCAGCGTGCCGGATGCAATCGGACGCCTGGCCGCTCAGTTGACGCAGCAAGGACAGAAGCTGGAAACGTTTACGGAACGCTACACGGTTTATCGGCAAAAGAAGCAGGAACTGGAAACCGACCCGGAGGCTCCGCAAGGTTTTTCGGCATTTTTGGGTAAGTCATTGGCAAAAGCGGGGTTGGGACTGGCGAAGCAGATTCCTGGCAGTGGAGCGGTGACGCCGTTTCTGGATGAGGAGCGATCGCTTGGGCACTTGCAGGTAGAGGGAAAACTTACTCCTCATTGGGGCTTTACGAAGAAGCCCTCAAAAACTACGACCAAGCAGTGCAACTGATAGAGTCTCTTGAAGGGCATGAATGGATGTTAGAAGAGCGAGGAGTTTTATTTCGTAAGCTTGGTCGTTATGAAGAAGCATTTAACGATTTCTGTCAAATCATCGAATTCAACTCCAAAAGATGGTCTGCATTTTACGGACGCGGGGAATTGTATTTAACGCTTAAACGCTATAATTTAGCCCTTTCAGATTTTAATCACGCGATCAACTTAAAACCTCGAAGGAGCTGGTGCTATTACGATCGCGCCCTAGCCTACCTTGCTCTCAACCAACCTGAGAACGCAAAGGCAGACCTCGACCGAGCCATCCAGCTTGCTCAACAGAGGTACGACGACGATTCTCAAAACCATCGCAACACCTTTAACCTTGCCCTGTACCATCTGGTTGCCAGGAATAAAGCGCAGGCGGAGCACTTTTACCGGGATGCCTTGAATCGAGGTGCGGCAAAGGAGCAGATTCGGGAGGCGATTCAGGATTTGGAGGATTTGCTGACGGTGTTTCCGGAGCAGCCGTGGGCGCAGACAGTCAAGGCGGCCTTGGAAAAGCGATTGCCATCTGGGGGATCTTGATCAAGCGATCGCTGTATGCAAAAACCTTCTTGCTGTAAATTTTCTGGTGACGTAGGGGCAGGTTTTGTAGACAATCTGTGCATTCTAGCTAGATCTTTGGCTAAACCTGCCCCTACAGAGATCGCCGATTACTTCAATTTCTGCTTAATAAACGCCAGAATCTGGGCCATTTGCCGCTTCATGCCGTCGATTTCAGCCTGCATTCGGGCAACCTTTTCATTCAACGCTTGAATTTCGGCGTTGGAGCTGGTTGTTCCGCCACTTGGGGCACCTGGGGCTGCTGCCAGGGGTGCAGCCGAACGACGTTTGGCTTTTGCCATCGCCGATTTGATCGCTTCAATGAGCTTCTTCTGGTCAAACGGCTTTTGGACAAACTCAAAGTGTTCAAACGGTTCGTGCAGTTTTTCAGTCACCTCTTCCTTCCGCCCTGACATCAACACCAGCGGAATCGTGCAGAGGTCTTGTTGGGCTTGAATCTGTTGAAAAACCTCCCAACCGCTCATTTTCGGGAGTAAGAAGTCCAACATGATCAAATTGGGGTGCTCTTGACGAATCAGGTTTAACCCTTGAACGCCATCCTTGGCCTCTAAGACATCAAAGTTGCCTTTGGGTAGCATGTCGCGAACCATATCACGAATGACTTTACTGTCGTCAATAACCAGGATTTTGTGACTAGCCACAACGCTGAACTCCTTAATGGTGCCTGCAGGACTGATAAAGGATGAATGTGAGGTTTGGATATACCAAGGTTTATTGAATCGTATGCGAAAACGCGGGTTAACGGTTGGCGATCGCACAAGCTGAATCAGCCTAACTCACAGTATTGTACCCAGACTCGCTGATAACGCCATAGCCGCATCAATCAGTTTAGCCTCTGCACAAGGAAATCGTTCTCTAGACCCCTCTAAAATCGTTATCATGTCAAGGCTGCTGCCAATTTTAGATTTTGGATTTTGGATTTTAGATTGCTTGTTGCTTGGTACGTTCAGTCCAGTGATTTGTAATCGAGTTAGGCGAAAGCAGTACATTGATCCTCGTACCCCTTGTGACGAAACTCCACGTTTATGCCCGGTGAAGCTGATTCTACTGAATGGGCTGCCCAAGCACAGCTGCAGCGATCGCCGCTGGCCAACTTGCCCGACTGGTTACGGCGTCCGATTGGCAACGCCAGTCAGTTATCTACGGTACAGCGAATTATTAAACAGCGACACATTCACACAATCTGTGAAGAGGGGCGCTGTCCCAATCGAGCCGAGTGTTACGCCCAGGGAACCGCAACCTTTCTGCTCATGGGCCCGACCTGTACTCGTGCCTGCGCATTTTGTCAGGTGGATAAGGGACATGCCCCCATGCCCCTGGATCTAGAAGAGCCAGAGAAGGTTGCTGAGTCCGTCAAACTGTTGGCGCTGAAGTATGTCGTGCTGACCTCAGTTGCACGGGATGATTTGCCCGATCAAGGCGCGGCCTGGTTTGCCAAA
>JAAUSG010000317.1 GCA_012034055.1 Leptolyngbyaceae cyanobacterium RU_5_1
AAGACTACCACCTTGTATCACTTGGATGTTGCCGCCATTACCTTGACCATTTGGAGGTGGTGTAAATACGCGACCTCCTGCGTCAGCTAGCTTTTTGGGCTTGCCAATATCCGGTGGCGGCGGTGGAGCAGCATCGGATTGTGTGCCAAACCACGATCGCCATTTCTGCAACGGTGCCGGATCGGTTACCTGCGCCTGTGTCGGCGTTTGGGTCAGGATTACCAGGGTGCCAGTAAGAATTGCGGTCCTTTTGAGCAACTTCATTGTGGTTATGCCTCTTGCGTTACACCGATTTTAGATTTTAGATTTTGGATTTTGGATTTTGGATTTTAGTTTGTAGGATGGGTAGAGCGATCGCACTGCCACTGGTTGCGATCAGTGCCAGGGCAGATGGAACAAGTGGAACCCAAATGCCCTGGATGAAAAATCCCAAACTAGCACCATATAAAATTCCCAGCGCAGCGCTGGTGATTAGGACTAAATAGACTGGAGAGTGTCGTTTAAGGTAACTCTGTGATGGGTCTACAGGTGGACTGTGCGATCGCCTGACACCCCACCCATGCCAAACCAACACGCCTCCAATCACAGACCAACCCCAAATCCAAACCACGTCACCCCACATGGGCCAAACCCCTAACAGCGATCGCCCATCTTTGACAGCACTCACGATTTGACTCACCATTTGAGCTTGCGCAATCACTCCGGGCACCTCTTGATCGGTTCCCTGCTCTGAGCGGTAGGGCGTGAGCAGATAGTCGTGGAAACTTTGGGCAGTCACTCCAATTAAAACAATGCGATCGCGGACATCCTTTGGCTGCAGCGATCCGCGCAACACATCTGTCAGCGTCACTGTCGGAGCAATCTCTAGGGGAGAACGATGCAAACGGTAGTTCAACAAGGTTTGATAGCCCCACGTATCTGCCGCCTGATAGCCCCCCCTGTGATTGTGCAAACGCTTAAACACAACGTTGCCGACTTGCAACTCCTGGTTTGGGGTGTACTGGGCGGTAATGCCTTCCGCTTCCAGGTAGTGGAAGGCAAGTTGAGCACTGAGCGCATAGGGCGCGACACAGGGGGACGTGGGGTCTGGTTTCATCGCAATCAGGTGACGACGCAGCACCCGATCGGGATCGGTGACCACATCACTAAAGCCCTGGCGTTCACTCGGCAGCTCGGGTGGGGGAGCAATGCCGGGATGATTCAGATCGCGATCGCGCCCCTTACAAATCGCAAAAAACCTGGTTCCATTTCGGATGAGTTGTGCCAAAGTCCTTTGCCCAGCACCCACGGGAAAATCACGATAAATATCTAACCCGATCGCACGCGGTTGATCGGGTTCCAGTTTATTCAAAAGCTGTTCCAGCGCCTGATCTGACAAGGAGCCTTTGCGATTTCGCTGTTCTGGTAGCTGCAGATCGGCTTCCGTAATGGTGACAATCAGCAGCCGGGAATCTTGTTGTTCTTCGGGGCGCGATCGCATCAACTGGTCATAGGCCTTCAGCTCCCAGGGTTGTAGCACTCCTAGCGATCGCGCTCCCAACACCAATCCGGTTGCGACCAGGCTGCTGAGTAAAACGGTTGCAATTTTAGATTTTAGATTTTGGATTTTGGATTGGTTAAAAAGCGCGAGGGATGAATTTTGAATTTTGAATTTTGTAGGGCTTTGCCCTTCCCGCAGGGTATTTTGAATTTTCTCCTTATCCCCCCATCCCTTCATCTCCCTTATCCCCCCCACTCCCCCATCTCCTCCACTCCCCCACTCCTGCCAGGTTGTCAGGTCTACCGCTGGATTCTGGTAAATGACGGGCAGCCAACTTGCACAGGGATACTCCTGCTCCAGTCCCTGAAGCCGTTCACGGGCTTCTCGCACGGCAACATAGAGCGATCGCCGCTCGGCAAAAATGACACCAGGAAATAGTTGAGAAATGTGTGCGCGACTTTATCGGGCACCGGTTCCCGCATCACAATTACCTGGGGAATATGTAGTTCAGCCAATTGCTGTGCCAACCCTAAACCATCGCAGGAGTTGAAGATGACCAGTTTTAAACCTTGAGAAATTGCCCGCCTCAGCCCATATTTCAACTGCGCCAGCGTCAGATTATCGACTGGGTTAAGTCGAATTTCTCCCTGACCCTGACTAGAACTGTGCCCTGCAAAAAATAAAACATCACACCCTTGCCACAATCGGTCATACAACTGCTTGCGGGAGGGTTCGATTAAAAAGTCAATCGTGCTGTTTTCAGATTGTTCTAAGAAGGCTCGATCCTGGCTCAAATCAATATTTTCGCTATCACCGAAGATGGCCAAAATCCTGACTTTATCGTTGTTGTTCAGAGAGGGTGTGCTGCGCGATCGCTGATATTCCAGGTCACTCAAGGCAATTTCTGCCTGAGGGTAGTGTTCAAAAAAGCTCCACAGATGCCAGGGCAATTGTTGCAACTGGCGATCGCTGGTTTCAATCAACACTCGAATTTCATCGGCAGCATTGAGTTGAGTGCGGAGGGGTTGATCGATGCTCCGAAAGGACTCTGAATTGAGCCAACAATTAATCTGATCTGCCAACTGCCGGCAGATCTCGCCAAACTCTACCTGAGACACATTCGTCACATCAGCGGCATCAATTTCAATGCGCGAGGACCAATCTAAGCGGTGATTCAGCGCCCTATACAGCAATTGCCAGGAGCGGTGGAGTTGAGAGATTTCAGGAGCAGCGGGTAAACTGCCCACAAACTTCATTGGGTAGGGGTTTCTATCATTCCACACCTGAGCTGTCACGGCTGAAAAGCCGCTGTTGAAATCACCCCTTCCCAGGTCTAAAACAACTCGTTGACTCATAACGGGTATCGATTTAACCACAAACGGTGCAATTAGACTGGCTGTAAATTTTCCGGTGATGTAAGGGCAGATTTTGTAGATAATCTGTGCATTTTAGCTAAATCTTTGGCTAAACCTGCCCCTACAGCGATCGTCCATCACCAGAAACTTTACAGGTGGCAATCAAATGGTGAATGATTCCGTAATCTTAGTGTCATTGATTGCAATCTGCACATCAAATCGTTCTCCCGCTGTTCCACGAAATCGTTTCAGTTGAATGTAGTTATCCTGACTACGTAATTCTCCTGGACAGACACTTCGCGATCGCACCTGTTGCAGCACCGCTCCCGTTTCGGTCAGCAGCTTGAGCGATAAATCCACAGGTAAGTAAGTTTCTCCAGCGGCTGGATGGAGCTGGATCGAAATTCCCAACATTGGCTCAATGTCTGGCGTCACGGCAACCAGTAGCACCACCGCTTGCTGCTCGAATTGCAATCCTAAATTCAATAACTTTGCCCGTCTTACGGTTATTTCGGACAGTGCGGCATCATTTCTGAAACTCAGGATCAGCGGTTGCGGAATGCCAATCAGGTCATCCAGCGATCGCCAGCCTGCGGCCACCATCCCTTGCAGCCATTGGCTAAGGGATACTCTGGACTGCAACTGCTGGAGATGGTTGAGAAAATCATCCAGCGATCGCAATTCATGAATCGGCACCTCACCCGTTCCGGCAGATAGGGCAAAACCCAACACCGTAGCGTGTCGCAAGGATGGCTCCAGTTGAACGGCAACGTACCCAATCCGCTCTGCCCAATCTTCCGGTGGAATCTGCATCACAGAGGCATCGGGCCAAACGGGACGACACTCAACTTTGCCAACCCCTGGAATTGTCAAATCTGCCACATCCATCAAGGCTTGCATGACTGGATTCCAACTATCGCTCGTATCCTGCTCGGTTTCAATTTCCATGCAGCGTAAGTAAAACTGCACCGCGCAGACCGCTAAGGTATTCAAATAAACCTGTTGGGCTTTCTGGCGATCGCTGTGCTGATTACAGAATTGCTGCGCCCTCCGATGAACCGATGCTCCCAGCGGTGCTGTAAATGTTGAAGAGTGGTTAAAGCCGTTCATGCTGTCCCTCCGGGTCAATCTCCCCGCTCAATACAGTACTCTCGCAATTTCCTGGCAAACTTTTTCAAAGATCGAGAATAAAAGCTGCTAATGCTTCCTGTTTTCGTACCAAACTCCGTGGCAATCTCATCCCACGCCTGGCCTTCCTGCCGCCTCAGCACTAACGCTTGAAAATTAGCTGCTGGACAGCCTTCAAGGTGCTCACGCTTGAACAGGCCCTCTGGATCCGCCGCGATCGCCGCTTTGAGTAAGTCTGCTAAGGTGGGTGATTCTTCCGGTACAGCCAGATCCCCAATGCTGTCCAGGGTGACCCGTTTCAGATTGGGTTGCCCTAACACCTTGGGAATGGCTTCTCTAAAAAATCGCCGCTCCAGCAGCATATTCACCCACGCCATCACGGAACCCCGCTTGGGATCGTGTTTATGGATGTTTTGGCAGATATAGAGCAGCAAGTCCTGGACTGCCTCGTCATAAATTTCCTCATACTGTCCTGAAAATAGCCCGCGCTGGGGATAGCAAAGCTGACCCGATCGCAAAATGCCATTCGCCAGTTGTCTGAGGGCAGTCCGCCGCCCTTGAGAGCAGGGGGGATGCTGCTGGGCGGCGATCGCTAGCTGGTTTAGTTGCTGATTGGATACGTTCATCGAATGCATCAACCTTTGCTAGACGTTTGCGAGTTTGTCCGGTTGAAAGCATAGCCTTCTATCCTGTTCTCACCCTAAAAACCTGGCTTCTCTGCAAACCCCCCAACTCTGTTGCAAAATCTTTACAACCCGTTTTCAGATTAATATCTACTTGATGAAAGGGAATTACGATACTGAAAGCGCAATTCGTCTTTAACTGACTGGAGGGCTGGGGAACCGGATAAGTCCCGCGCTCTAATCCTTGATTGAGCGTCGGGATACAGAACGGTTCCCGCGTGGCTGGTAAGCCACAGAGTCTTACTTCTAACAGCCTGGATA
>JAAUSG010000071.1 GCA_012034055.1 Leptolyngbyaceae cyanobacterium RU_5_1
AATGAGAATTCCTAATCGGGAACATGCCATACTCACAAGCTCACCACAACCATGCTGACATGCTCAGCCACAGCACCTCCAGTGGGGTGGAGTAAGGGGCAAGAAAGCGCAACACATGGTCAGGAGCAAATACAGAGGCATCAGAGAGCGGTGCATAATGCCAACAGCAAGCTCGCCCACAGGCACAACATCAGCAACATGAACGCCGACCAACAAAATATCTGCAGAGAGGACAAAGTAGACCGTAGAATACACAGAGGGAGATAATCCTGCAGGAAAGTATGGGTTCAGCACCCAAAGAACACAGTGCTCGCGAACGAATCCACTGCGCACCCCAGCACTGGCAGGCAACAGCTCCAGCGAAACATCCCAGAGGTCGTTGGGGCCAGGGCAACTTTCGGGGACACCGTGTACTAAACAAGAAATGCTGTACACAGCGCCAACTCTGTTCCACAGCAGTGCAACCATCGGCAGTGATCAGGGAAGTGGCACACCGAATCGAGTCCGAGGGGAGACAGATCCAGACACACTCCCTCCAGATCTTCAGGGGCTGAGTCCAGGATATTACTGACTAGGCCTAGTACTGTTCTGCAAACATATCTGCAATGTGAAGCTGTTCTGTCGTTTAGAGGCACGCAACCTACAGACAGGGACAACCTTCGTATTCAACCTTCGTAATAGCATGGATCGGAATTCCAGGCCCCCCACGAGTGGAAAGGGCATGCACCGTGCGCATATTGCACAGCATCAAGCTCACGAACCCAATCAGAGGGAAGCAGGTGGGTGCGCACGTGCAGCCTTCTGACAGGAGTGACCGCAAAATCAGCACCAAGAATCCGAAGGCGAAGAGGGCTACGGTGAGAGTCAGCTGCACCGCAATGATCATTGCAAACGCTGTGTTCCAGCCTACATGCTCTCGCAGCACCCCTTGGGAGTGTTGTGCTGCCCCCTAATACAGCAGCCACAGCACACGTTCGCAAAGGTGTGGTGCTGGACGTTGGATCTGGTGTGGAGCACCAGGAGCACAACATCCACCAGTATGCCTACTGCGAGCAGCACCACAAGCAGCACCAAGAATCCATCCCATGCGTCCCATGCATACACATCCTGAAGACACCAACGCGTGTCAGTGATCCTCAGAGCCTACACCCAGAGCAGCATCTACTTGTCCTGTTCAGACGGGATTATTCCTGTTCAGTGGTCTCACATACGAAAACGTGTCGAAGCGAAAACACTTGATGCGGAGCAACTACCGGGTTGGCCCAGAACACAGGCAGTGCAGAAAGACTTGGATGCTTTCTAAGCAGCGGTCAAAGGCTTTGGCTGATGGGCGGGGAGGTGGGGAGGTGGGGAGATGAGGGGAACTATTGCTGATCTGCAAGCCTCTTGCCTCTCACCTCTCACCTCTTACCTCTTACCCTCTTTTATGATCAGGCGGACGCGCAGCAGGGTTGAGGATTGGACTCAGGTGCTTTCAGATCGGGCACGGGGGAGTCGCTTAGAACGGTATAGATCTCCCACGGTGCGCCGTCGGGGTCATGCACCCACACTTTGTCTTGCAGGGCGTAGCAGCAAGTTACCTGGTTCTCGGATCGGGTTTCTAACTCTAACTGGTTGAGGCGATCGCTGGCGGTGGTCACTTCAGCAGGGGTTTCGACCTCGACGCCTAAATGATTTAGGGTGCCAGTGGCTTTCGGGTTTTCGATTAACACCAGTTTCAGGGGAGGTTGGGCGATCGCGAAGTTGGCATAGCCAGGACGAAGTTTGGCTGGTTCGGTATCAAAAAGTTTGCGATAGAAATCCACTGCGGAATCGAGATTATTGACGTTGAGAGCAAGTTGAACACGAGACATCGTAGACCTCCTTGATATATAGATACTCATCGATATTGATGCATATCTATATATTGCCAAAGTATATTGATGTCTGTCAATATAAGAAATATGAACTCATCAACTTCCATTTCAACCTGCTGCCCACCGTTGCTCCAGGCTGTGTTGCAACCGGATGAAGCGGCTCAAATGGCAGCCTTATTTCGGGTGCTGGGTGAACCGGCTCGACTGCAACTGCTGAACTTCATTGCGGCTCAGTCGGAGGGTGAGGCTTGTGTTTGCCAGTTGGTCGAACCATTAGGACTGTCTCAACCTACGGTCAGTCATCATCTCAAGGTGCTGTATGAAGCCGGGTTGCTGGAGAAGGAACGCCGTGGCACCTGGATCTACTACAAACTTGTGCCTGAGCGGATTGAAGCGTTACGAAATGCTTTGGCGTTTCCCCTGCAAAAGCGTTTATAGATGTGGCTTACGTGAGGTTGCGATGCTCAATCATCAGACACCGATCTTGGACGACTTTGATTCCGGCTTGAGCCAGTTTTTCTGCAACCGCGTCGTGTCGAATCCCAGACTGCAACCAAACGGCCTTGGGGCTTTTTGCCAGGATGTCTTCCAGGTGTGTGGGAATATCCTGGGGGCGGCGAAATACGTTGACGAGATCCACGTCAATGGGTATTTCAGCTAAGGTGCGGTAGACGGTGTGCCCTAGTATGTGGGTCACATCTGGATAGTAGACGGGAACTGGGATGACTTCAAACCCGACCGAACCAAGGTAGCGCGGGACATAGAAGGCAGGCTGGTTTGCTTGTGCTTCTGTTTTGATACCAAGCACAGCGATCGTTCTTGTCTGCGCCAGCAATTCTCTGATTTGTGTCGTGTCAGTGATGATGTTTTCTTGCCAGTTCATGACGGTTAGATGACTGGATTCAGCAGTTTGCACGGGGGAGTCTTCACCTCACATTAGCAAGCTCACGATGCTATGAATCGGCTTATCCTCCTGCAAACTCTTTCAAGAAAGCCATTTGAGCCTCACGCAGTTGAAGTGCCAGCTACAGGCAACTTTCAATCTAAAATCGTCAATCTACAATCTAAAATCGGAAGATTCTGGGAAATAGCGTCTTTGAAACCAGAACGCCACGTTGACGAGACCAATCAACACGGGCACTTCCACTAAGGGACCAACAACCGCTGCAAAGGCGGCACCGGAGTTGATGCCAAATACGGCAACGGCAACCGCGATCGCCAACTCAAAATTGTTACCCGCGGCCGTGAACGCGACGCTTGCGGATTTGGAGTAGTCAGCTTTGACTCGCCATGCCAGATAAAAACTGACCAGAAACATGAGTGCAAAGTAAATCACGAGCGGAATCGCAATCCGCACCACATCCAGCGGAATTTGGACAATCTTTTCCCCTTGCAAACTGAACATGACGACGATCGTGAACAGCAGCGCAATCAGGGTGATCGGGCTGATTTTGGGAATAAAGTCTTCGTGATACCAGCGTTTGCCTTTGGCTCTAACCAGGAAAAAACGAGTGAAATAGCCAGCTAAAAACGGAATGCCGAGATAGATAAACACACTTTTAGCAATCTCAGCAATACTCACATTCACCACACTACTCTGCAAGCCAAAGAGTGGGGGTAGCACACTGAGGAAGAACCAGGCAAATGGACTATAAAAAATCACTTGAAAGATACTGTTGAAGGCAACTAGACCTGCGGTGTACTCGGTGTTGCCTCTGGCTAAATCGCTCCAGACCACTACCATTGCAATGCAGCGAGCTAACCCAATTAGAATTAATCCGACCATGTATTCAGGGTAGCTGCGCAGAAAGGCAATTGCCAGGACAAACATCAGCACTGGACCAATCACCCAGTTCAGCAGCAGCGATAATCCCAGAATTTTGCCGTTGCGGAAAACATCCCCCAGTTCCTCGTACCGCACTTTTGCCAGGGGTGGGTACATCATCAGAATTAAGCCGATCGCGATCGGAATGTTGGTCGTTCCCACCTGAAACTGATTCACAAATTGCTCAATTCCAGGCACAAAATAACCGAGTCCGACTCCAATCGCCATCGTTAGAAAGATCCACAGGGTCAGGTAGCGATCGAGGAAGGAGAGCTGTTTAGTCAGGGGCTGTTGAGAAATGGTTTTACTCATGGAATGCACGCTGGGATAGGGGTTACTGGTCTGTTGATGCTTTCAGGGAGGTTGTACTAATCAATCGGCTGTTCTGTTCGTCAGCCAGCGTCTGAATCAGCTTCACAACCCGCTGTTTGATTTCATCCCGCACCCTGGGGAAGATCTCTGGATTCTCGGCGGGGTCGTCTAACTGCCAATCTTCAAACACGTCTCGCAGCACCCATTCAGTTGGTAGATTGACACCGCAGCCGCAGAGGGAAATGACGGCATCGAAATCTTCGGCGTTGAAATCGCTCAAGGGTTTTGAGGTCTGGTCGGTGATGTCGATGCCAATCTCGTTCATGGCGGCGATCGCTTCTGGTCTGACCTGGCTAGCTTCCAATCCAGAACTGGTGACTGCAATTTTTCCAGCTCCCAACGTTTTGGCAAACCCTTCGGCCATTTGCGATCGGGCTGAGTTCTTTTTGCAGACAAACATGATACGTTTCATGATTAGGACTCCTTGTGAAAGGGGCTAGGGACTAGGGGCTAGGGGGTGAGATGTACTTCACCTAAATGCAAACCGTTATAAGTAGATTATTTTTGAGCACTACTGGTGGATTGACTGGCTTGGAATTGGGTTTGCCGACGCAACACTTCTTGAACGGTGATGTTGGGTTCAGGGACTCCGTTGAAGGCGGTGCCGACTTCGTTGCGGACGAACTGAATGTCTGCCAGGCGATAGGCTTCATCGGGGAGGGGGATATAGCCCACGGTGTTTACCAGGTTCCTGGCGTTTTTGAGGTAGAACTCGACGAATGTCCGCAATTCTGGCCTTTCCTGAGCAAACTTTGAGTTGACGTAGATGAACAGTGGACGCGACAGGGGTTGGTACTGAGCTGTTTGCACGACTTGAACTGAGGGAAAGACCGCACCAGCTTGACCACCTGCAACGGGCAATGCTTTTAATTTGCTCTGACTCGCCTTATAGTAGGCAAACGGGATGTAGCCGAGGGCATTGGGGTCTTTGCTGATGCCATCGACTAACACATTGTCGTCTTCGCTGCCGGTGTAGTCGGAGCGGGTATTAGCTTTATCTCCATTAATGGCTTCGTTGGAGTAGTTGTAGGTGCCAGAGTCTCTGCCAGCCCCAAATAGACGGAAGCATTGGAACCACTGGCGCTACCCGATGTGCAAGCTGGTAGTGTAGTCGCTATAGCAGCTAGAGCAATAAGAGAAAGTCCTAACTTTAGAGATTGATTGGAAATCATAGGGATAACCTGCGGACAAAGCCGCCTTGAAGATGGTGATTAGGCTGTCTCCAGCACTCGAAGCTAGAGACCTATTAACCCGGCAGTGTTTGTTCCTGCATATTTTAAAAGTCCATCGTGATTGCGTAGGGTGTGTTAGGCAACGCCGTAACGCACCAATTATTCTTGCTGCGGTGCGTTACGCTATCGCTTTTCTTGAATGGCGAAGCCTATACAGCACCCTATGGTAATGCCAGGTCTTTTGTTGCCAGGTTAATATAAGCTAATTATTTCAAATAAGTTTGATTTGTCAAGTTAGCAGGAACACACAAAACCGAGAAAATATCTAAAGAAAGTTGATGAATTATGAATCCTCTTGACACGATCGGGCGGGCAGGATTGGACTGAAGCGGCGAAACTCAGACAGGTATTGCTCTAAAACCACAAACTGGGGCAAATTCAGGCTGTAGTATATCCAGCGTCCTTCCTGGCGAGAGCGAACCAGCCCAGCGGCTTTCAAGGTTTTGAGGTGAAAGGATAGCTTGGACTGGGTGACGTTTAAGGCATCGCAGAGATCACAGACGCAGAGTTCCTGATTTCTCAGGAGTTCCAGGGTTTGAATCCGCAGGGGATCGGAGAGGGCATGAAAGCCAGATGCGATCGCATCAGACGTGGTTGTTAGAGATGGGGTCATCAACTTTACTTGAAGTGGTTGCAATTAATCTCTAATTTTAGTTCAAAATACTTTGGTGCATGGTGCTGAATGTTGCGGATGTCAACCTTTAACCGAATTGACCTGATACATACTCTTGAGTCGCCCGTTCTCTGGGGCTGTTGAACTGCTGCTCTAGTAATTGTTGGGCTGATTTTGACTGCTAGCATCGCTGCCCGGACTCTTGCTGCACGCAGAGTGTTTGAATAATGCAATACAGCATCAACACGTTTGTATGAAGAATCAACCCATTCCGTTGCAGCGTCGCTTTAACTTAGCCTTGCTTTTTGCTGTAGCTCGAAACTACGACTGCACGCAGTAGCCTAACATTGCGTCGGAGCCGACCGCCGAGAGGTTATCTGTCAGAGCTAAGAGTTATCTACGGTGGATCAACTGTGTTGATGGACTCAATTTGGAATTTCTTCTGATGGATTGGAGGCAGGTGGATCGCGATCGCCTACGCTAAAGGTGTTTCTCTCAGAAGTCAGAGTTTTTAGCAAAAATTTGCTATCAAGAATCTCATTTTGACCCAGAACTCCGACTTGTTGAATTAAGGAGATCCTCATGAGTCCAACCATTGCAGTGCTCTACAAACGAGATGGCTACGATACCAGCAGTCAGCGGCTGATGGGACGCCAGGCGGCTGGCGAGGGATTTCTGAAGGGACTGGTGCAGTATGGAACGGCGGAGACGCTCTATTGCTACGCCACGCGCCGTGAGGAGTTTGCTGAGTTTTGCGAACGGATTCGCCCCTGGACAGCTCGCCCCTGGCAGGTGAAGTGGCTCCCCGACAACAATCCTGGGCTACTGGCTCAAGCCGGTATCTTTTATCGACCGGATGGGGGTGTCGCTGAACTATCCTGGCAACGACGATTTTTCGACCAACGGGCATACAGCATCTGCGGTCTGACCCATACGATCGCCAGCAAAGGTTCGCTGCAAATGATTGGCGATTTGCTAACGGCTCCCGTACAGCCCTGGGATGCGCTGATCTGCACCTCCACGGCAGTCAAGACGGCAGTGGAGCGGTTGTTGAATACCTGGGCCGAGTATTTGGCCCAGCGGATCGGTAGCAAGCCCTGCACCGAGGTGAAATTGCCGGTGATTCCGCTGGGGGTTGATTGCAGTGCGTTTCCGGTTGGGGAAGCGGCCAAGAATGGGCGCGATCGCCTCCGTCAGCAGCTTGGCATTCCGTCGGAGGACATCATCGTTCTGTACATGGGACGGCTGATTTTCTATGCCAAAGCCCATCCTGTACCCATGTACCTGGCGTTAGAGCAAGCTGCCCAGTCCACGCAAACCAAAATTCATCTGATCCAGGCAGGGTGGTTTGAAGACCAGCGTGAAGAACTGGGTTTCAAGGAAAGCGCCCAACGGTTCTGCCCCTCCGTCAACTGCCTGTTTCTGGATGGACGGCAACGCGATATCCGTACCAACATCTGGTCAGCGGCAGACATCTTCATCTCGCTGGCAGACAATATCCAGGAAACCTTTGGACTGACCCCGATTGAGGCAATGGCGTCGGGTTTACCGGTGGTCGTCTCGGACTGGAATGGCTACCAGGACACCGTTCGTGATCAGATAGAGGGCTTTCGGATCCCGACCCTAACGCCCCCAATCGGAACTGGACTAGGATTGGCGGCTCAGTACTGCAACGACAGTCTCAACTACAGCACCTACGTGGGCCACGCCTCAATGATGTCGGCGATCGATGTAAACGCCTGTGCTGACGCACTGACAACACTGATTGCCAGTCCCGACCTGCGCCTACAGCTAGGGGAAAATGGTCGGCAACGGGCCAGAACCATATACGACTGGAAAGTCGTGATCGCTGCCTACGAACAACTTTGGCAAGAACTCACCGAATTCCGAACATCTGCGCCCGTGGTGGCACCCGTTGCGCCCGGAACTCCACTGCATCCCCTTTGCGATGACCCATTCCGATTTTTTGCCCATTATCCAACAGCGATGCTGACTCCGGAGACCGTACTGCGGGTTGGAGCGATCGCGACGCCAGAGTTGCTCAACCACCTGCGCAATACCTGGATTACCAACTTTGGCGCTGATCAGCGGGTTCCTGCGCCAGTGATTGATGACATCCTGAAGCTGCTGACGGACGAAGGATCTCAATCCGTTGCAGCGATTTGCGATCGCGTCTCCAACCAACCCCCCCCCTCGCCTGTTGCCCACCCTGCTCTACCTGATCAAGTTCAATGTTCTTGAAGTCGAGCGATCGTGACACAAATTGTTACTCGATAGGGGCTAGGAATTAGGGGCTAGGGGCTAGAATTTTTCAGTTCCTGGTTCTCACCTCCCCGTAGAGACGCGATTAATCGCGTCTCTACCTTATCCCCTAAACCGCTTCTAAACGTGGATTACCAAACCGCCTGTAACTTGCTCATTACTCAAGGAATTGATGCAGAACAGCATCCCGATGCCTTACTGACTCGGCTGCAGCAGGGAATCCCACCTATTCCAGGTCAAGTCACCGCCGTTCTGCTGGCGCTCAAAGTCTTATACGAAGGGCTGCGAGAGTCCACACAACTAGAGCGCGAATTAGCCTGCTCCTTACATCGATTGTCGAGTGAAAGTCGATCTCACTTTGAAACCGGACGCAAAGCGGGTGTTATTTGGCCACCCCTTCTAGATGAGGATCTAACCCGGATTGCCGCAGCGGTAAAAAGCATCTTTGCAGGCGAATGGGATGGGGGATGAGGGGTAGAGGGGAATTTCCAATCTGCAATCGAAAATCTGAAATCTAAAATAGACCTCTTGCAAATTAGCGAGAAACCGTAGGATGGGCAAAGGGCGGATGCCCGTGCCCATCGAAGGGATGACGGATTGGATGGGCACGCTTGGCTTTGCCCATCCTACTTCTACGATTGAAATCTAATATGCAAGAAGTCTAATCCAAAATCAACCACTCACTCCTGTCTGGACGATCGCCTTTTCAATTCCTGCAGGTATTGTTTCAACTGGCTCAGGTTTGGGGGTTGTCCGCCGTAGCGCCAGCGCACGTAAGCTTGCGAGATGGCTTCAATGGCGATCGCCTGATTCGTGGGGCGAGACGCTTGTGCTTGCCGCATATACTCAAGCGGGGTTTGGGTCGGACGTTTGCTCAATCCTTGCCCAGTTAACCAGTCCAGCATCTGCCGATAGAGCCGTTCCATTGGCGGTAACTGCTTCAGCCATCGTTGGTAGCGCCAACTGCGCCATCCCGTCCAGAAGAGCCAACCGAGGAAGCCCAACCCAATTCCCAGGAGCAATAGTGTAAACAGACCCATCCAACCCTGGAAGAAGAGTCCCACCAGCCACGCAACGGCTCTGGATACCCAACCCAACAGGGTGTCAAACACTCGACTGAGTGAACTGGTGAGAGGAGACGGCAACCACCCAGCGACCCACTTCCAAAACTGCTGCAGCACGCTGAAGGTTTGATCCTCCTCGATCGCGGGCGGGATGAGTTCATGCCCAGGAATCGGGTCAAAGGCAAACCAGCCATGCTTGGGAAAGTAGACTTCCGTCATGGCATAGGCATCCGTGTTACGCACCTCGTATAAGCCCGTGAAGGGGTTGAATTCTCCCGGACCAAAACCAGCCACCAATCGGGCTGGAATGCCAATTGAACGGAGCATGAGGGTGAGGGTGGTCGAGAAGTGATCTGGATACCCCCCTTCGTACTTGAACAAAAATGCTTCTACCAAATCTTCTTTAGGGTTGAGATAAGGCAGCTCAGGCTGAATGGTGTAGCGTTGTTTGAGAGCTTGAGCCAGAAACAGGGCTTTTTCATAGGGGCTAGTGATCGGGGTTTCGGAGGTTGCTAATAGGTCTTCAGTTCGCTGCCGTACCTTCGCTCGAATCGCGTCCGGAACATTCAAATAGGTGTCTCGAGTTGATTGCCGGTAATTTGTAGGAGCATTTCGCAAACGGGTGCGATCACGGTACGGAACCTCCGAAATGACGGTGTATGTCAATCCTTCTGGCAACAGCAGGGGCGATCGCAGTGACTCCTCCGTGTCGATCGCAATCTGCGGAGTTGGGAAATACAACTCTTTGGGCTGGGTCAAGGCCGGAATCAGGTTCGGCATCTCCGAGACCACCGTGTAGGTCTGAATAATTTCCTTCGTTTTGTTCAGGGTCACGGATCGCGGTAGAAAGAACTGGTAAGACCAGCTGGGTCGGGTGATCGTTTCGGTCTTCTCATTGCGGGAAATCTCCCATCCCTGTCCCCGGTAGCGATCAAAGGCCAGCACTCGCCAGAACCCTTCTGCCTGCGATCGCACCCGCATCACAATCTGTGGCTTCAGTTGTCCCCGCAGATTTTGATTCATGCGAGTATTGAACCCGTAATAGTAGTTTTCATCCATCTCTCCTGGACCGGATTCCTTTCCCCGTCCGGCCCCCTCAGTTGTTCCAGCCATGTTTCCATCCCGGACATAGCCTGGATTCAGGATCTGCTGATTGTTGGCAAAGTCCTGGTTAATCGGGGCACTCATGGGCAGCGATCGCAGTTGATACCCAGGAAAGCGGGGCATGACCATAAACAGGGTCAATCCCAATGCCAGGATAATTGCCAGGAACCCCCCTAAGCGCCGGATGGATAAGCCAGACTGCTTTAAGGGTGATTGACCCGATTGACCGATTAGATCCAGTCGAGAGCGGTAGTCCAACACCAGTACCGGCAGGGCGATCGCCAAAAACAACAGCAGCAACAGCCCAAATACCATCGTCTGGCTCAACGTACTCGCCACCCCAATCAGAATCAAGCCGATCACCATCGAGTAGCCCAAATCCTGACGACGTGGCATGTGGAAGCTGTGCAATATCTGCAACTGAATCAACAGCTCCGCCAACACCAAGCGGGTATCGTTCAATTGTTCTCTCAAGCCTAGAAAGAAGGCAACCAGCGCCAGCAGCATCCCAATGGCAATGCAAAACTTGGTTGCCACATTCCGCTTGTGTCGATGCGACCAGCTCCAGTATGCGCCTAAAATACTCAGCGGAATTGCCCACAGGCTGATCGTTGTTTCTGCAGCCACATCCGTCGCCACAATCCCAGCAATTACCATTGCCTGAGACAGCACCCGCAGCAGCAGAGATTCCTCCGTCTTCGGCAGCGGCTGTGCTTCAAGACGCTGCCAAAGGAAACCCACAACTGGAAGCGATCGCATCCAATTGGGCGTAGAAATGTTGGACATAGACCAGAGGTAGAAGGATAAAGGATTGAATTTTTCAATCCTTTATCCTTTATCCTTCATCCTTCACACTTTTGCACTACGCCTCAATCCAACGAACCGCAAACGTTAGCGGTGCTTGATCGGATCCCTTCAACTGGATTGCGATCGCAGATGCCTGGTTGAGTTGGGGTTCAGGTAACTCTACGTTCAAGGAACCGGCGGCAGGATGCTCAATCACAGACGGCTGTTCACCCCCCTTTAAAGTCAAGCTCCCCTCACAGGGTAAATTCGCCTGAACTCGAATCCGGGCGATCGGTTCAGCCTCATACACTGCCTGCACCGTCAGAGTACCGAAATCAGTTTCCCACTGCCGTTCGACAACGGGATGGTTAGCAGAGACGGTTAGCGTCAACGCATCAATGATTTCTCGTGCGGCCAGAAGCGATAAAACCATTTGTTGAGCAGGAACAGCCGCCTCGTAGCTGCTGGGAAAATTAGGATTCGACGCGGACAACGTCGCCGTCCTATCCGAACGAGCTGGAGACGTCATCACCAGTCCAGCCAGATAGTTAAGCGCATCTGCTTGCCCCGGAAACAATTCCTCCACAGCCTGCACCAGCTTCGCCCCTTCTCGCAAAGAGGATTGCACCACAGTTTGGCAGCGCTCCAACAACTGGGTTAGAACAGGCTGGGGAACTTGAATCGGTAAGTCGATCGCACTCAAATGACGAATCCAAACCCATCGAGGCGAGTTTGAACTACTAACAGGTAGCCGTGTTTCTGAGCTAGCACTCGCCTCTACTACACCGTAGGCGGTGCCAGTCTCATAATCACGGATTTCAGTCTCCCACGGGAACAACGGTGGGTTTTGTTGAATCTCACTTTGTAAACGGTGCTTTAACAAAGCATGAAAACGGTCTTGCACAGCAGGTACATCTCCAAGTTCAAATACAGAATCTCTCCGAGAAAAGCGTTTTGACTCAGAATGACCAGAGGTTGATGAATTTACATCGTTCGGCATACGCAAACTTGGCTGATCCAGGGTTGAACGTTCCATGGCCTCGCACCCTAGTGCTCGGTTCGCTGCCTCAGCATCAATGGAAGACGCGATCGGCAGCAAGTCCTGTAACAGCATCAGTAGTTGTCTCTGGATATCCTCTGAGTCACGATTCATGGTACAGATTCCTATTCATTAGTAGACGCACCTGCTCCGGATATTAAGTAGTTACGAATTTCCCAAGCGTGTTCAAGCAGCTTGAACCACTGTTTTTGAACTTGTGTAACAGTGCAGCCAAGTGCCTGGGCAATTTCTGCATCAGGGCGCTTCTGCTGTTTCAACTGTAGTAGCTGTTGCTGTTGAGAGTCGAGCTGGGACTGAAAAGTTTGCCATTGCTGGGGAGTCAGCCCCAAGTTGCGTTCTAAATCTGCTTCCAGCCATTGGTGAACCAGCTCCCAACGATGGGAAAGCGCAAACCGAATTAAGTGGTATTTAAAGCGCTGCTGCAGATAATCCCGTTGACGTGAAGTAAGCCCCAAGATTGACTCAATTTCGCTAGCCGGCATATCCTGCAATCGCAACGTAAAATAGTCCGCGCAGTCAGCCTGGTTACGGTCATCCAGATACGCAATTAACTCTGCAATCACTGTATGGCGCAGAGTATCCTCTGCGGGCTCCGGTTCTTGAGCAACCATTTGCTCCCGTACTTGCTGCATTGATGCAGCGTTCCAAGAGTTTTCGGAATCACCAGACATGCCTTCTGCTGCTTGCTCGATGTCAACCGGTGTTTCGGTCGGTTGTTGCTGGGAAAATGTTTGTGCCCGTAAGATAATGAGCTGTTGAGTGCGATGCCCTGGTAAAGGAATTCGGCGCTTGCCATAGCGTTCTGTAAACGCCATGTATTCTGACAGTTCCAGCAAGGTTCGAGGTTGATAGGTTGGCGGAAGTTGTGTTTCTCGACGAAACGCATTCAGGGCTTCCATATAAAACCCCTGAAGAAAGTCTTCTATCAGGGGGAGACGCGCTTGATAGCTCGACTGGGTTTGGGGTGGTGTGATATAGCGATAAATCACAGCACTGAGTGTGCTGTGCAGTTCAACCCGTCCACGCCGAGAACCCAGCTTGTAGTACTGAAGGCACTGCTGAAGACGATGCTTGGCGAGGGTGAATGCCCAAGATTCGGCATCACCAGATGCTTGAATTCGTTTACTTTCAGAGCAGATCCGGATAACCTCTTTGGATAGCCGCTCTGCCACATCCCGGCAATTTTGCTCGGAAGCGTTCGTTGACAGCTTAAGCTCACTTAAAAGTAGCTGAAAAATTGCCTCCACGCTTTGGCGGATTTCCCCTATTACAATATCCAATGGCTGACAGTGACAAACGTCGCTAAAGACCTACTCAATTTTGGCAACAATCGCGTTCAACCGTCCAGATCAAATCGTTCAGAGAGCGTGCTCAAAAAGCCCTAGCAACCAAGCGGATATGCAGGTTTAAGACGTTTTCGGATAGGCTCTAAAGGATGCAGAAGTTCTGTTAACGCCAAGGTAGATGCTAAAAATGGACCTAGACGAACAAATTCAAGAACTGATTGAGAATGCACCCCAGGATGGAGTGACTCCTGGTTTAGTTGAGGCGATCGCCCCAATCCTGAAACAGCTAGCCACCCAACTCCGCTATCTCCAATATTACATTGCCCAGACCTTAGACAAAAACTGGGCAGTTACCCTGCTCAGTCATGAGACTCAACCAGATGTACAAAAACAAGTCATCTATGCCTTCCCCACACTGAAAGATGTAACGCTGGGTCCCTACCCGATGAAAGACCCCCAGATGATTGCCTTGCCAATCCCAGTTACCCATATTTTGTTCCAGATGGTGGCAATAGAAGTACTTGACAGCATTATCTTCTTTGAAGTTCCTGGTAACGCGACGGTTGGAACTGAGATTCGACGGGACGAGGTGCAAGCTCTCATCCAGGCTCAACTTCGCCAGACTCAAACTTCTCCACCCAGCATTCCCCCCGATATTGCCTGACGCCCTCACGCTCTTGGCAGGTTACTCAACAGAAAAGTCGAGAAGTGTAAACAAAAGTAACGATATTGATGTCAAGCCGCCTTGATGTCTTGACAGCGAAGAGGTAGATGGATATGCTGGCATTCATACCCGGGTACATGAATTGAGAGTTATATGCAGGATAAGTCAAGAGAAGATAAACAGAAAGTCACGCTGTACCTGCCGCAAGAGCTGCATCGGCAGTTAAAGATAAGGGCAGCAGTAGATTCTGAGACCATGACAGATATTGCCCAAAAGGCTATAGTTTTCTACCTATCACACCCGGATGTAGTTGATCATTATGAAGTCTCTTATGGGCAATCTCATCGGGTATACAGTTGTCCTGAATGTTCTACTCACCTTGTACTGCACGATGGTAATGTAGCCTCTCTACGCAGCCAGCCGAGTGTAGTCGTTGATGAAAATCTCCCTGTCGAGAGTCCGCATGTTTTAGGTGTGGATTCGCAAGGGGAAGAGAGTTTGGTTCCCTGTTAAATGCGCGGGCTTGATTGAGCTTTGGTTCTCGATTTTGAAATTGCGCTTGAAGTGTGTGGAGCCTAGGTGTCTGAGTTGTCTCTAGTTGGGTTTATTTGTATGCAAGAAGAACTCAGCATTCTAATCCAAGCCCAGTATCCTCTGATATATCTGGTCACATCTGAGGAGGAAAGAGCTGAACAGGCGATTTCAGCCATCGCCCAACAAGGTAAGCCTCAGCGCCGTGTATTTATTTGGACTGTAACGCACGGAATTGTTGAATACGGTCAGCCGAGAAATATTACTCAGCACAATACCGTTTCTCCAGAGGCCGCGATCGAGTGGGTGACTCGTCAACGTGATCCAGGGCTATTTGTATTCAAAGATTTACACCCATTTGTAGATTCTCCAGCGGTTGCTCGCTGGCTGAGGGATGCGATCGCAAGTTTTAGAGGGTCTCAGAAAGCAATTATTTTGATGTCCCCCGTTCAGCAGATTCCAATTGAGCTGGAGAAGGATATTGCGGTTCTCGACTTCCCGATGCCTGATATGAAAGAGTTGAATCAGGTGTTGTCCCAGCAGTTGGAGCAGGTTCGGAATCGCCGAATTAATACTGAGACGCGAGAAAAGCTGCTCAAAGCTGCGCTCGGATTGACAAAAGATGAAGCTGAGAAAGTCTATCGCAAGGCCCATGTAACGGCGGGTCGTTTGACGGAAGCTGAGGTAGATGTTGTCCTTTCAGAGAAGAAGCAGTTGATTCGTCGCAATGGCATCCTTGAGTACATTGAGGAAGATGAAACCATTGAATCGATCGGAGGTTTGGAGGAGCTGAAGCGCTGGTTAAGACAGCGTTCCAATGCTTTCACTGAACGTGCTAGAGAATATGGTTTGCCGCAGCCGAAGGGGATGTTGATTTTAGGCGTTCCTGGGTGTGGTAAGTCGTTAATTGCAAAAACGACGTCTCGTCTGTGGACACTGCCGCTTCTTCGTCTAGACATGGGTCGAGTATACGATGGTTCAATGGTAGGGCGCTCTGAGGCAAACCTGCGTAATGCGTTGAAGACAGCTGAGTCAATTTCTCCAGCAATTCTCTTTATCGATGAGTTAGATAAAGCATTTGCAGGCGGTGCCGGTTCGGCTGACTCAGATGGTGGAACTTCCAGTAGAATTTTTGGCTCCTTCTTGACCTGGATGCAGGAGAAGACGTCTCCGGTATTTGTAATGGCAACTGCCAACCGAGTGGAACGTTTGCCAGGCGAGTTTTTACGGAAAGGGCGATTCGATGAACTATTCTTCGTAGATTTGCCAAATGCCGAAGAGCGTAAGGAAATTTTCAGAATTCACCTTTCCAAGCGTAAGCGGGATATCTCTCGATTTGACTTGGAGCAACTGGCAAATGTAAGCGATGGATTTTCGGGCGCGGAAATTGAGCAGGCGCTTGTTGCCGCGATGTATGATGCGTTTGCTCAAGACCGAGAATTCACCCAACTCGATATTATTGCAGCGGTTAAGGCAACCCAGCCTTTGTCCAAGACCATGAGTGAGCAAGTGACGGCTCTGCGCGATTGGGCTCGTCAACGAGCAAGACCCGCTGCGGCTTCGGTCGCTGAATATCAGCGGCTTGAGTTCTAACAGGCTTTCTCCTGCTCCCACAGGAGAAAAGGCTAGCAAATTGCTAGCAGTCTAAACCCAACCAGCTATTGGCAACTTGCTACTAGCGGTTAGCTAATCAAACGTTGTTCTCAACTCTCTATCAGGAGGAAACCCAAATGTCTCACTTTAGCACTCTGCGCACCAAGATTACCGATGCTGAAATCCTGAAAGCTTCTCTGCGTGACTTGGGCATTACTGTTAAGAATGAAGCTGATGTTCGTGGCTATAACGGACAGCGGGTTCGCTCTGACATTGTTGCTGTTCTGGAAGGCGAATATGATCTGGGTTGGTCTCGCAACGCTGATGGTTCTTTCGACCTAATCGCTGATCTGTGGGGTGTTGCGAAGCGCCATAATCAGACTGAGCTGATCAATTCCATCAACCAGAAGTACGCTGTTAACAAGACTCTAGCTGAGGTTAAGCGTCCTGGTTTGCAAAACGCTAACGTTAAGTTGGTTCTGCAAAAGTAGTCTCCCCACGCGTTCCCAAACTAGCGGGCTAACCTCCAATTCATGGTTAGTCCGTTTTTTGTTTAGCTGTGACGATCGCCCATGAAAATATCCCCTGACCAGGACTTGCAGATTAGACAGGTGATTCGTCATTGTGGTCTGCAGGCAGCACAAATGGCTGCCGAACCATTTGAAATTTTTGAGAAAGGACTGGAGGATTACGTTACGAGCGTTGACTCTGCCCTGGACATACAGCTTTCAGCCGCATTCTCTGACCTGTTTCCAAAGGATGGTGTAATTAGTGAAGAAAATACGCAATCACGCCAGAGGTTTTGCGAAAACTATGCGCGGCTCTGGTGTATCGACCCGCTAGACGGCACCGAAGATTTTATTCATGGCAAACATGGGTATGCTGTCATGGCGGGTCTATTAGAAGACTACCAACCCGTTGCGGGTTGGATTTATGCGCCAACTCAGGACAGAATGTTTTATGGTGGTCAAGATTGGGGGTTGTTTGAAGCGATCGCCAATTATCGTTCCGTCCCTTTAGCGGTTGTTAAGCCGGATCCCCCGACGTCTAGCTTCTGCCCAATTGTGATCGGATACCGAGATCAAAAGCGATTTGGACGGGCGATCGCGCAGCAAATCCTAGAAGCTCAATTCTATTCCGTCGGCAGCTTTGGGTTAAAAGTCATGGAGGTGATCAGCGGTCGTGCTGGACTGTATCTGTATCTCAATCAGCGAGTCAAATTATGGGATACAACAGGTCCACTTGCGCTAGCAAACGCAGCTGGACTTGTTTGCTGTAGTCTTGAGGGACACCCAATCAAATTCTCACCCGATCGCATTGATCCAGATACACTCGTGCATCAAGATTCGATTTTGGTGGGTTGGCCCGATTACATCGATCGCCTCCGACCCAAGCTTGAAGCGGCTGTGCAAAGTGTGTTACAAAACTGAAGCTTGTGAGTCTGCCAAGACTGTTTATACTAATGTTTTCTCTTACTTTCCGGTCTCCAAAGTACTAGTCCACCACAATCATGCAGACCGAAGCGTTTAGTGAGCTTTTTCCACTTTTAACGGCTGCCAACCCGGAAACAGTAGACTGGCTGCTGTCCGTGGCTGTTGAACATGAGTATCCTGCTAATCGGGCTGTTTTGATGGAAGATGCCTGGGGCAATGCGGTTTACTTTATTGTTTCGGGTTGGGTTAAGGTACGTCGCTTATCAGGTTCGGGTGAAGATAACGTGGTCACACTCGCAATCTTGGGTCGAGGTGACTTCTTTGGTGAGATGGCAATTTTGGATGAATCCCCTCGCTCAACCGATGTTATCGCTCTATCGGCAGTCAAATTGATTAGTATTTCCGCTCAACGGTTTATTCAAACCTTGTTCAAAGACCCCCAATTGCATCACCGGATGTTGCAGTTGATGGTAAGGCGATTGCGTCAAATAAACCTGCGTTTCCAGCTTCGCCATCAACCCCCTGCAATCAAACTTGTCAACACCCTGGTTTCTTTGGGCGAGAATTATGGACAGGAGTCAGCGATTGGAACGGATATTTTCAATATCTCAGCAAAAGATTTAGCCCATGTCAGCGACACGGGGGTTGAAGAAACCTCCAAAATTATGGCGAAGCTGGACAGCAAGGGCTGGATCAAAATCGATTCAGCCAATCAGGTTATCCATTTGGTGAACATGAGGCAGTTAATTCACCTGGCTAGCAAAGTTTAAGATAGGATTTACCAGATGAATCGCGAAGAATGGGAGTTGGAGCAGGAGTTGCAAACAGACGTTCAGGATTTCTCAGGGTCCCGTTCCCAACTGGAAGAATTGCCGCTTCCACCCTCTACTTATCCTGCATCCTTACAGCTCTACTACCAGGTTGCGATGCCAGAGCCGCAGGCGCACCTATTTGACGTATCTTTACATGTGAAAGGTTGGCAATCAGGTGGTGGATCAACGCTCCTTGACTTAAAGATGCCGGTTTGGACGCCTGGATCTTACTTGGTACGGGAGTATTCCAGGCACTTGCAGGACTTTGCTGCGTTTGCAGGGGAAGGAGATGATTCACCGTTGCGCTGGCGAAAATTAGGCAAGAATCACTGGCAGGTGGATCTACAGGAAGCCACTGAACTGACTGTTCGCTATCGGATTTATGCTAATGAATTGACGGTGCGGACGAATCATCTCGATGTTACCCACGGGTACTTCAATGGAGCGGCGCTGTTTTTCTACATTCCAAGATGCGATCGCGTCCCGATACGGATCACCATTCTCCCCCCTCATCCCGACTGGCAGGTGACAACTGCTTTACCGCCGGTACCAGAACAGAAAAACACGTTTGCAGCGCTAGACTTTGACACCCTGGTGGATAGCCCCTTCGAGATTGGTCAGCATCAGCTCTATGAGTTTGAGGCAGTGGGTAAACCGCATCAACTCGCGGTTTGGGGAGAGGGCAATCTGGAATCGGAACGGTTGATTCGAGATGTTCAAACCGTGATTCAAGTTGAGGCAAATCTGTTTGGTGGACTGCCCTATGATCGTTACCTATTTCTCCTCCACCTGACTTCGCAAAGTTTCGGCGGCTTAGAGCACAAAAACTGCTGCTCACTGATCTATCAACGCTTTGGGTTCCGCAACAAAGACAAGTACAATCGCTTCATCCAGCTTGTTGCCCACGAATTCTTCCACCTCTGGAACGTGAAGCGCATTCGTCCCAAAGCACTGGAAATCTTTGACTACAACCAGGAGAACTACACCCCTTCGCTCTGGTTCAGTGAAGGCACTACCAGCTACTACGATTTGCTGATCCCCTACCGGGCTGGGGTTTATGATGTCCGCGCCTATTTAACGGCATTGAGCAAGGAAATCACACGCTTTCTCACCACCCCTGGTCGGAAAGTGCAGCCCTTGAGCGAATCCAGTTTCGATGCCTGGATCAAGCTGTATCGACAAGATGCCAACAGTCCCAATTCCCAGATTTCCTACTACCTGAAGGGTGAGATGGTGTCATTGCTACTGGATTTGCTGATTCGGGAGCGACATGGCAATCGGCGATCGCTGGATGACGTGATGCGCCAGATGTGGGAACAGTTTGGTAAACCCGAAATTGGGTTTACGCCAGAGCAACTCCAGCAGGCGATCGAGTCGATTGCCGACACGAACTTGAGCAGCTTCTTTGAGCGCTATCTGGATAGAACCGAGGAACTACCCTTTGACGAATACCTGGAACTGTTTGGATTGCACTTGTTGTCAGAGGGCGATGAGAGCGTGCCGTATCTAGGACTGACCCTCAAAACCGAAGCTGGACGAGACATAATCAAATTTGTTGAACGTGCATCGCCCGCTCAACAGGCAGGACTGGATGTGGGTGATGAGCTGCTGGCGATCAATGGCATTCGCGTCAGTGCTGACCAACTGAATGAACGGCTGCGTGACTTCCATGCGGGTGATTCAATCCAGGTTGTCTTCTTCGACCAGGATGAGCTGCGCCTAAGCACAGTAACGCTCGCAGAACCGCGTCCCAATCGCTATCAGATCGTGCCAATCAAGCGTTCTTCCCGCAAACAGGAGCAAAATTTCCAGGGCTGGCTGGGGGTGCCCCTGGTATCAGTTACGTGACATCTATGCCGCTGATTCTTTCAGTCCACCCAATTCACAACAACCAAACCAGAGATTTGCTTGAAATGTCGAAGATTGCGTGTCACCAAGACTGCTTGATTTGCAAGTGCAATACTCGCTATCAATAAGTCGGCTCGTCCAATTTTTCCTAAACTGCGGATTGAACGTAAGCGATCGAACTCTTCTGCCGCTTTGGGACTGAAGGAGACTATCAAAAGCTGAGCCAGCAAATCTTCTGTGCGCTTTAACAACCTCTGTGCCCGTAGCAAGTCAGTGCCCGCTGCTGCTTTGAAGACGTAATCCATCCTACCTCGCAGAAGTTCAATCTTCGTAATGATGGTAGTTCCAACGATTGGGTCTTCCAGAGTCCTCAAGCGCTCTGCAACGTTTGAGTTGCCTGCATGTAAGTGCGTCAACGTATCGGTGTCGAGTAAGTGCATTAGAGGCTTAGGTCTTCATCCACCTCTGGGCGTTCCCTAGCCTGATAGATAGCTGCCCTCATTTCTGCCAAAAACTCATCATCTGCCAATGCACCTGCTTGTTGAAGTAAGAGGGTACGACTGTCGTGCGATCGCAGCCAATCGTCGATCGCGGCTTTCAAAAATCGCCAGGTATCCTCAACTTTGCGTCCCGGCAAGTTACCTTGAGTAGCTTGACGCAGAATCGTTTCAGGAGGGAGTCTCAGATAGACGGCAGCTTCTTCAAGGGTTAGGACATCCGGTATGGTAGCTAGATTCATCCTGGTTCGTGCCTAATCGTTGCGTACGATCGCCTTCCCCTTCCAGTCTATCGCCTGTTCCTCACTCCTCATGCTCGACTGCGATCGCAACTAACCCGTCCATTCCCAACTCCGCTTCATTGGTCATCTTCACTTTGGTTATGCATCTGCGATCGCAGGTCTTCCAAGTTTTCACGAATAGTCTTAGTGTTGGGGTGATCGGTTCCTAACGTGTGTTCGGCGATCGCTAACGCTTGCAAATACAGCAGTTCTGCCTCACTATAGCGTCCCTGAGACTGGTAAAGGAATGCCAGGTTGTTGAGGCTGGTTGCCACATCCGGATGCTCGTCGCTCAACAGCCGTTGCCTGAGCGCTAGGGCTTGCAGATAGAGCGGTTCCGCCTCCGTATAGCGTCTCTGCACTCGATAAAGTTCTGCCAGGTTGTCGAGGCT
>JAAUSG010000004.1 GCA_012034055.1 Leptolyngbyaceae cyanobacterium RU_5_1
AGCGATCCCCCCTAGCCCCCCTTAATAAGGGGGGAAATTAGCTCAAAGTCCCCCTTATTAAGGGGGACTTAGGGGGATCTTGCACGCTTTGCTACAAACAGGAGGACTTTTAAAACATCCTCTTAGAAACACAGGAAGCTGCGGAAGTTTACCTTGAAGAAATCCGATTCTGGAGTTGGTTAGCAGTAACGACTCTAGCTTGGCTATTTTAAGCTGCGGTGATGGATAGATTAAGTTGCTTAAAAGGATGATTAAAAATGCATAATATTCAGGCCGCGATCGCCCGTACCGCATCCTCAGCCTCCAAGCGCAGTCCCTTGGCAATTCGGAACAGCTCCTGCCCGGTGTGCAGATAATATTCGTCGTAGTTGGTGGTGAAAAACTCGAGCTGCTCAATTCCATCACCCACTTGACTCAAACAGTAGAAGAGACTGGCGGCCGCTCCAGCAACATTGGGCGGGTTGGGAACGGAGCAAAAGATAGTCTCAGCCTGGTTTAACCAGTCGCGACAGTCCTCCAGGTAGTCCAGAAAGTTCTGCATCAGTTCATCATCAAAGGGATCAGCCGCTAGCTCATCAACCTGGTCAGTGAGCGAATCAAGGATCTTGTGCAGCAAGCGATTGACAGGAGTATAAACCTGCTTCAGCCATTGCTGCAGGTGCTCATCTGCCTGCTGAGCGGCTTGCTGATGGGTACGATGACGAGATTGAGCAGCGGCTGAACGGCGCTGACGTTGGCGTAACCGGTCTTCTGGAGAACCGCGATCGCCATCCACCGTAAATCCCGCTGCTTCCAACTCAGCCCGATAATGCCGCTGTTGGTCATAAGACTGGCGACTCTGTGGATCACCCAAAACCTCGTATGCCGCGTTGACTTTGGCGATCTTGTCGTGATTCGCCGTATCGCGGTTGCTATCTGGATGGAACAGCTTTGCCAATCGGCGGTATGCTTGCTTGATTTCTGCCTGAGTTGCCGTTGGACTGATTTCGAGGGTGCGGTAGTGATCGGTATTAGCCATGAGGCTATTTTACCGGTTGGTCATTGAACGAAGTGCGAAGTGCGAAGTGTAGAAATTACGAAGTGCGAAGTGCGAAGTGGCGAATTGTAGTCAACTCCATAATTCGTCATTCGTCATTCATCATTCGCAATTCCTCTAAGTTGGATTTGCCGTCAGCAGTTCTGAATCTTGGAAAAGTGGGGTGCTTAAATAGCGTTCGCCAAAGCTGGGTTGAATCATCACAATCAGCTTGCCGTCGTTTTCAGGGCGACGGGCAACTTGGAGGGCTGCGCCAAGGGCTGCACCGCTGGAAATGCCGGATAATAATCCTTCTTCGCGGGCTAAACGGCGTCCATAGGCGATCGCGTCCTCATCTGAAACACTGATCACCTCATCAATTAGATCCACGTTCAAAACAGGTGGAATAAAGCCTGCACCGATACCCTGAATCTTGTGCGGACCAGGGCGTCCTCCAGACAATACGGGGCTGTTGGCGGGTTCAACGGCGATCGCCTTAAATTCCGGCTTACGCGGCTTGATCACCTCCGCCACACCGGTAATCGTTCCGCCCGTCCCAACTCCAGCAATCACAATATCGACCTGTCCATCTGTGTCTTCCCAAATTTCTTCTGCAGTGGTTTCACGGTGGATTTGAGGATTTGCCGGATTACGGAACTGCTGCAACATGTAGGTGTTGGGCATTGTATCCACAATTTGCTGGGCCCGCTGAATACAGCCGCTCATGCCCTCAATTCCTGGCGTCAGCTCCAATTCTGCACCATAGGCCCGCAGCATTGCCCGCCGTTCAGCACTCATCGTTTCCGGCATGGTTAGAATCAACCGGTAGCCCTTAGCGGCCGCTGCCATTGCCAACGCGATCCCGGTGTTTCCAGAGGTTGGCTCAACCAGTACTGTTTTCCAGGCGAAATCAAGCCTTCTCGCTCAGCGGCGTTGATCATGCTAATCCCAATCCGGTCTTTCACAGACGCAGATGGATTCATACTTTCTAGTTTCACTAAAATTCGGGCTACACAGCCTTCTACTGACGGAATCCGGTTCAACTGCACTAACGGAGTGCGCCCAATCAGTTCGGTAATGTCGTGAGCAACGCGCATGGCTGGAAATGGAAGGTAAAGAGATAAAGGGATGAAGAGGTGAAGGGAGTGGGAGGTCAAGAGCAGAGGGTAGGGAGTGAAGAGTAGAGAGTTTACCCTTACCCTTTACCCACTACCCTCGTTCCTCTAGCTCCTAGTCCCTAAATGTAATACATAATATCAAGCTGTCGTCTGGCATTCCGTTTTTCGCAGAGGTCTTGCAAGGTATATCGCTGCAATACTGACTGTGCTGCTTGATGGGCTTCGTTCCAGAGATCACAAATGACACCACTTTCGACCGTTTTTGCAGAAACGTCGCGATCTACGGGTTGTGAATCAGCACCTTCTAAGCAGTTCATGACTTCGAGCAAATTAATCTTCCAGGGTTCACGCGCCAAGACATACCCGCCTTTCGCACCCCGCAGGGAGCGCACCAAACCGCCGCGTCTGAGGGTTGCCAGGAGTTGTTCAAGGTAGCGATCGGGAATGTGCTGAATCGCAGAAATCTGACGAATTTGGAGCGGGTCACCATTGGTGTAATGGGCAGCTAATTCAATCAGAGCTAGGAGGGCATACTCGTTTTTACAAGAAAGTTCCACAGGTACAACCAGGCTAGGGAATAGGAATCAAAATACGTCTTCATTCAGTATACTCCGGTTTACCACTAGGGTTTTGCTGGTTTTGCACAAAAAAACGGCTCTGTGTATTGCAGAGCCGCCTATTCACAGGTTACTAACTTGGTGTGTGAGGCTTTAATGAAGCCGCTAGATCCCCAACTTTTTGGAGAAGTCGGGGGATCTGGAGTGCCTAGAATGTGAAGGTTGTGCGAACAACTCCAACGAATTGAGTGTCGTTCAAATCATTGCCTTCAGGATTGATCAGCACAAATGCACCAGGTGTGATCGAAATGTTGTCAGTCACCCGGAAGCGATAAAACGCTTCGATGTGAAGGGTGCTCTCTTCATCTAAGCGACGACGCGCGGCTGCATTCGCCCGGAAATCCGTATCAGTCACCTTCGGTGGCGAACCTACCAGGAACCCTAACAGATTACCTTTGCGTCCAAAGTCAGGTAACGCCAGGAATGCTGCCCAGTTCAAGATTTCAGCTTCATCACTGTTTGTCTTGCGATAAGCGCGGGTATAACCTCCCCAGCCACCAATCGTGATTTTGGGGGTTAAACGCCACTGCAACTGCAGCCCGAAACTATCAGTAGACATGGCTGAACCGAGGAAGGGGTTAGCAGCATAGCCACTACCGGTGCTGCCCGTGATGTTGGTTGCATCATTACCTGGATAGTAAGAGCGCGCATAGGTCAAGCCAACATCAATGGTGCGAGTAGGACGGAAGACGAGTTGTCCGATCGCAGTGTACTGACCGTTGAAGATGCCATTTGTGCGACCAGGGTCATTGCTGTTGGGATCCGCCAGGTATCCACCCTGCAACAATAGAGCATCGCTAAATTTGTACTCAAACGTAACTCCGGCTGAACCGGTAGTGCCAGGGTTGTTGAGACGGTAAATGGGGTTGAAACGTCCGAAGCGGGAAACAGCTCCCTGACCGCTACTCTCAAACGGGCTTAAGGGGTTGACATAGCCGTCGTAGACTTCGTCGTTGATCGCATCGATTTGAATCCGCAGTTTGTCGCCAATCGGGAAGCGGTAGTACAACTTGTCGAGGCGAACCGAGTTGTCGGCCGCATCGCCAGCCCCACTACCCCCGTCGAAGGCAAGGCGAGTTTCGTTGGTGCCAGTGAAACCTCTGCGGAAAGGTTCGATGTTCTTGGCTTCTAAGCGAGTGCGCAACCGATCTTTGCCAGAGAAGCTAGTGTCAAGGGAGAGGCGAACCCGATCCGCGAAAATAGTTTCGGTTTCGTCTTCGAAGGAACCTTCGTTGGCCGCGTTGACACCCGCGAGAAAGCTGTCATTGCCAGTACGGGTGGCGCGATCGCCAAAGGTGTCGGCAACCGCGAAGATCACTTCTCCACTGAGTTTGGTGGTGGTAGAGAATTGCTGCTTCTCAAGAGTGGCAGTACGCACTTCGAGAGCATCGACCCGTCCTCGCAGAACGGCGAGTTCGGCTGCAAATTCTTCCTGAAGCTTCTTCATGACTTCCAGGTCTTCTTTCCTGACAAAGTCAGATGTAGCCGCTGCAATCAGCTCTTGAATTTTGTCCAAGCAGGCGTTTAGACCAGCTGCAAACTCGTATCGGGTTGTCGCACGGTTGCCGCGATAGGTTTTATCGGGATAACCCACAATACAGCCATAGCGTTCAACCAACGACTGCAATGCCTGGAATGCCCAATCGGTGGGACGTACATCCGAAAATTGGGAAACAGAGGTGACCTGCCCAAAACTATCACCTTGACCTTCAGCCCCATAGGCACCGACCTGCTGAAGCGTAGAACTGTTATCGGCTGGCCGATTTGCCGATGGAACTGACTGAGCGTTTGCAGAGGTTGCCCAAGCGGCACCTAGAATAGCTGGGGATGCCAGCAAGAGTTTCCAGAGGATTTTTGGCATAATTTAATCTCACTCACACCTGACATTGCTTACTGAATTCGGTAGACCGATAGGTTTTCATTAGACCTCCAGTACAAAACTAGAGGGTTTGAATTCACCAGTCAATATCCTGTCCAAGTATACAATGCCTCATTTCAAAAAGCTGTATAGCAGAGATATATGGGTTGAGTTTCTTTCAAGTGGCACTGGGGAGTGGGGAGTAGGAAAGAACGATCAAGCGGGGTTTGGGGAACGGTTTAACGCTTTTGGGAAGGGAAATTTTAGCAATTCATCCAATCCTGGGTCGGCGAAGTTTGCAACGGTTAATGTTGCGCCTAGTGTATGGAGGTTCTGGGGAGGGTGAGTGGACGCGATCGCCACTGTTAAAATTCCAGCACCGACTGCGGAGCGAATCCCCGACGGAGAGTCCTCGAAGGCTATGGCTGCCTTGCAAGACACACCCAAACGCTCTAAGGCAACCTGGTAAGGCATGGGATCAGGTTTACCGCGCTCTAGTTCTTCTGCCAAAACAACGGTATCAAAGTGGTCTGCCAATCCCAACACCTGCAGCATGAATTGGGCGTTTTCCGCAGGCGCATTGGTAACAACCGCTTGCTTCAACTGCTGTCGATTGGACCATGTCAACAGCTCAGGCAGTCCCGCTAGAGGTTGCAGCTCTCCAGCCGCACGTTTACGAAACTCAGCTTCCTTTCGCCAACTCAACTGTTGACCTTCCTCCCTAGACAGGTGAGGCAGAAGATCTCGAACAATTGCGGCATTCAAACGGCCGCTGAAATGCTTCTCATAGAAGGGGCGATCGATTGTCAAACCGTAGTCCCGCAGCATGTCCTGCCAGGTGCGAAAGTGAATTGGGTCAGTATTAGCCAGCGTTCCATCCAGATCAAACAGTAGCGCTGTCAGCATAAGGACTTGCAGGTACGTCGGGACTAGTTTAGCAGGAGTGTAACGAAGTGCGAGGTGCGAAGTGCGAGGTGCGAAGTAAAGGTATTTCTCGTCCTTCGTCACCCTTTCACTCCACTACCCGCTTCAGACGGGACGATGTAGCGCTGCATGGCGACGAAGAAGAGCAGGATGGGAGCGATCGAGATTACGGCTCCGGCAGCGACTAAGCGAAAGTCTGTGGCACCGAGTGCTCCTTCTAAATCTTTCACGCCTAAGGGCAGTGTGTAGTACTCAGAATCGGGGTTGAGGACGATCAGAGGCCAGAGAAAGTCGCTCCAGGAGCCGATGAAAACAAAAATTGCCAGGGTAATCAGTGCTGGACGAATGGATGGGATCATGACATACCACCACAGCCCTAGCTCTGAGCAGCCATCCATGCGGGCAGCTTCTTCCAACTCCTTGGGTACACCTTGAAAGGCCTGGCGCAGCAGGAAGATGCCAAACGCAGAGGCGATCGCTGGAAAAAGGACTCCCCAGTAGGTGTTGTGCAGTTTCAATTGCACGGTGAGGATGTAGAGCGGAATCATCACAATTTGAAACGGGATCATGATCGTGGTCACGATCGCGGTGAAAATCGCTTCCCGTCCCCGAAAGCGAAGCCGTGCCAGTGGATAGGCTGCCAGCGCACAGAACAGCAGGTTTAAGCAAACGGTGAGGACGGCAATTAGCGTGCTGTTAAATAGGTAGCGTCCTAGCGGAATGGTCTGCCAAACGCGGGCGAAATTTTGCAGGGTTGGCTCCTGGGGAAGAAGCTGAGGTGGAAACTGGAGGATATTTTCATTAGGAGACTTCAGAGCGGTGCTGGTCAACCAAAGTAAGGGAATCAACATGGCGATCGCGATCGTCCCTAATAAGGCATAAGTGCCAAGCAATTTCCAAACGCGGGGACGCAATTTCATTGGTTGTTGGGCTAGAGATTAGAGGCTAGGGATTAGGGGCTAGGGGTTAGGGGGATGAAGAGAATTCAGACCACATTCGCACTATAGCCCTATCGGGCATTCAAGAAACGCACTTCGCACTTCATTCATTTCGTTGCCACAACGGACAGATTCCATGCCATGCGCTTCAGTCCAGGAAGCTGTTTAAGCAGTCCGTCTAGCTTTTCGAGACGGGAATAGGTCGGTGCAAGTCGGTGATGTTCGAAGATGATCTTTTTCCAGTAGCGTTCGTCGTTGGGATTGATTTTTTCAATCAGGTAGAAGCGCAGGAAAATCCACAGGGTAGCAATCCAAAAGGTGTCGTAGCAGGTATCGGAGAACTGCGATCGCACAAAATTCACAATCTCGATATCCAGCGGTGTTTCATCTTCAGTCCGCACTGCGGTGGCAATGCGGCGATACACATTAATCACAGGGTTGTGCTTGAGGGGATCCCAGAAACAGACTTTTCCACCCGGTTTCAACACCCGATGCATTTCTCGAATCGTCACAGTGGGATCAGGAATGTGGTGCAGCAGGTTAGACGCATAAACGATGTCAAAGGTATTGTCGGGAACGTCGATCGCCATTGCGTTGATCACACGACCCTCAATCTGCACCTGGTGCTTGTCGGCCAACTGGAGGGCAATATCCACCATCCCCGGTGAGTAATCGGAGGCAACACACCGTGCCCCCTGCGTAGCAAAGTAAACGCTGTTTTCTCCCGCACCACAGCCCAAATCCAACAGATATTTGCCACGGATATCGCCGAGCTGTTTCAGGATGAAGCGATTTTCAGGGGCTGTGCAAGCTTCAAAATAATCTGCCACGCGAATCCCTGCTACATCAATAATTGATGCCCATTGGTCGTGGAATTCCTGCTCCTTGCGTAAAACCTCATTCTGCATCATTGCCTGGTAATCCTTCTGCTGTTCTCACTAACGCTTGCAAGAATCTAGCTCATCATGTCATTTCATCGAAATTCACTCAAGGTGATCAGCAGAAGTTGGCTGATACAGATGTACGTCACGGGGTTGGTGCGGTGTAACCCTATCTCAGGACGGTCTTGAGTTGCCTGAGTTGGTGAGTGATGTGTGGCGATCGCTCCCTTCCTCAAGTCTCAAACGGTGCAGACCGACTGAACAGGGGAGACAAGTAGGCAACCAATGCACCAATCAGAAAACCTGAAACATTGCGGAACAGCGGTAACCAGTCTGATGTACGGGAAACAACTGGGCCAATTCCGAAGGCGATGAACAAAATGCCCCATAGGGGAGAAAACAACAGCGCCCATTGCCAGGCAACGATCTGACCCTGTTTGCGAGGGTGAGCAGCAAACCCACAGATTACACCGCCAACAATCGACGTGACCAATGTCAGAATCCACTGTTCTCTGGGCAATCCTGGCACAACCTGGCAGCCACCTCGACGGAGGCATGTTTTAATCGATTCAAGTGCTTCAATAATTGCTTGATCCTCACCATTCTCACGGACGAAGAACTGGTTACCAAAGCGGGTTTGGAGTTCAATCCAGAATACTCTTGGCATCAGCGGATAAAAGTCATCCCCCACACTGAAGTTGAGAATGTTGCCACCCCGAGGATCGGCAACTAGCAAAACGCTATGGTCATTCAGTCCCCAGTAGTTCTTCACCGCCAGTCCAGGCGTCTGGTCAAACTGGGTCAGAACTCGCAGCTTCCAGCCGGTCTCCTGCTCAAACTGGGCCAGATTTTCTGACAGAGATACTTCCTGGTCGCTGGTCAGGAACTTCGCCAAATCTATTACGTTAGTTCTCGTATTTGGCAGAAGCTCTGGATTGTCGAAGGCGTGGGCGATCGATGAGTTGGCAAATAGTCCAACCGGACTCACCCAGGTAAGTAGCGCCAGGACGCAAGCAAGGGCGTATACAAGCCATTTCTGAGAGAATCGATGCTGCGATCGCCCCTCTATAACAGGTTCAATGTTTGGCATAAGTAGGCTGGATAAGCGATGAAGAGTGAATGCAAGATGAGTACAAGAAACAATGTTTCTTAACACTTGTTAAACGTGATCTAATACTAAGGATCCAGCCTTGTTACCGTCAATCATCACTCCTGTACAGACACGATTCAGAGTTCTGTAGACACGCAGCGCGTTTCTTTGATGCCGGAGGCTATAGGCGTCTCTCCCTCGCTGAAATGTTGCCAATAGTTCGCTATCCTGAGATCGGAACATCTTTGCAGAACTTTACAAATTTCCTCTTCCACACCGTTTATGAACTGCATCATCAATCGCCGTGCCCAGTTCTCCGCCAGTCACCGTTACTGGTTACCCGAGCTGAGTGTAGGGGAAAACAATCAACGATTTGGTGCCTGCACTCGTGCTCCAGGACATGGGCATAATTATGTGCTTTACGTCTCGATGGTTGGCGAGCTAGATGAGTACGGCATGGTGCTGAACCTGTCTGATGTGAAGCACATCATTAAGCGGGAAGTGACTAGTCAACTTGACTTCTCCTACCTGAATGAGGCTTGGCAGGAATTCGACCAGACTCTGCCGACCACTGAAAACATTGCACGAGTTATCTGGAAGCGACTAGCACCACATCTTCCACTTGTTCGTATTCAGTTATTTGAACATCCAGACCTTTGGTCAAACTACTACGGAAACAACATGGAAGCCTATCTCACGATTAGCACTCATTTCAGTGCCGCGCATCGGCTTGCTCGTCCTGATCTCAGCTATGAAGAAAATTGCGAAATTTACGGCAAGTGTGCTCGTCCAAATGGGCATGGACACAATTACCACCTGGAAGTCACTATCAAGGGCGAAATCGATCCGCGCACGGGGATGATTGCCGATTTAGTTGCCTTTCAAAAGGCGGTAGATGATTACGTGGTTGAGCCATTCGATCACACGTTTTTGAATAAGGACGTTGCCTATTTTGCAGACGTTGTGCCAACGGCAGAACATATTGCCATTCATATTCGAGATTTGCTGTGTGGTCCAATTCAAGAGATTGGGGCGCAGTTGTACAAAGTAAAGCTGATTGAAAGTCCAAATAACTCCTGTGAGGTCTACTGCACAGAGCCTGAGAAAATGAGCAGCGTTGCTCAAGTCCGAGAAGCTACATTGGTGGGCTAATTATCATGCGGTTTTCGGGGACTAAGGTGACTTCCAGCAAACAAAAGACCCGTAGGGGAGGTTTTGCAGTCAATCTACCGATAAAACAGTTTAACCTCGGCAAAACCTGCCCCTACAACAGGGGATCTTTTTTCTCAGAAAATTTCCTAAGCTCATGAAAACCAATTCCTAGCTCGACACTTCCCAGGTGTCTGATGCGATCGCCTTATTTGCAGTGCAACGACTTTTCGATCTACTCAGGATTAATAATTTTCGGAACTTTGAAGAATTCACCATCGAGATCAGGAGCGCTGTCCAAAATACTCTCGCGATCGCGGTAGGGTTGCAGCGTATCGGTGCGAACGACATTGCTGACATCGATCGCCCGTGTTGTGGGTGGTACGTCTGTCACATCCAGCTCACTCAACTGCTGGAAGTACTCCAGGATGTCACTCAACTGCGTCGTAAATTTTTCTTCTTCTTCAGGAGACAGCTCTAGACGAGCCAGATGAGCAACTTTGCGGACTTGGTCACGATCAAGCATAGGGGATAGGGGATAGGGATAGGGATAGGGAAGTAACTACGCTCTAGTTCCTAGTCCCTAGCCCCTAGAAATACACATCTATTTGAGAGCGACCGGTGGTCTTTAGCCAGTTCTGGGCTTCGATGTAATTGTTGGGAGCTAAACGGATTGCGCGTTTCCAGTATTCGGCGGCCTGGTCGAATAGTGATTCGGATTCGTCGTCGTTACCGGCTTCCCTGGCTCGTTCGCCCTGGTAGTGAAAAATAACCGCAACGTTGTTGAGTGCTTGGGGAAGACGGGGGTTCAAGTCGATCGCTTGATGGTAATAATCTAGTGCGTTCTCGTGTTCACCATTGCTGGCATGAATTAGACCGATGTTGTAGAGGATATAGCTGCGATCGTACTCGTCTTCCTCTAGCTTGAGTGCTTCGTAGTAGTTGTCTAACGCTTCAGCATACTCGCCGTCTGCCTGCGCGGCCATACCGTCCCGGTAGTATGCAAAGGCTTCTTTCTCTTTTTTGCTGGCAGGCATCAGCCTGAGAATGATGTCTGCCATGACGGTAAAACTTTTGTCAATAAAATTGTCGTTGCGTTGAGTTCTAGGCATAGCAGCGATGGGGTAACGGCAAGGTGTCGATGTCGGCGCGATGGCGAAGCATTGCTTGCAAAGCATCATGGAACGTATTCTAAACCACGTTCAGCTCGGAATCTGTAGCTTTCTTTTAAGAAAAACTCCAGGTCTGGACGTGGACAACGTTTAGTTTAACGCTCGGATAAAACGGCGCGATCGCCAAATCAGCGCGGGGCTGTTGGAAAGATGACACAAATCAGAGGGCACTAATGACGTTATGATCTGGATACTGATCCTTGCAGGTGAGTCCGAATTGAGAAGCTCGTGGACTTAATCCAGATTTTTAAGACTCCAAATCCAATTATTGGTGTTGTTCATCTTCTACCCCTACCCACCTCCCCTCGTTGGGGAGGCAATTTGAAAGCAGTTATCGATCGCGCAGAGCAGGAAGCGGTGGCGCTGGCATCCGGTGGCGTGGATGGCATCATTGTGGAAAATTTCTTTGATGCGCCGTTTACAAAAGACCAGGTTGATCCAGCCGTCGTCACCGCGATGAGCCTGATTGTGCAGCGACTCATGACGATGGTGACGTTGCCGATTGGGGTGAATGTGTTGCGGAATGATGCGCAGAGTGCAATGGCGATCGCACCTGTACTCGCGCTCAGTTCATTCGCGTGAATGTGCTCACAGGGGTTATGGCAACCGATCAAGGTTTGATTGAGGGGCGTGCTCATGAACTGCTGCGTTATCGACGGGAACTGGGCAGCAATGTAAAGATTTTTGCCGATGTATTGGTTAAGCACGCCCGTCCGCTCAGTTCCCCAAACCTGACCGTTGCCGTCCAGGATACGATCGAGCGGGGTCTGGCCGATGCCGTGATCCTTTCGGGTTGGGCAACCGGTAGTCCTCCCAGCCTGGAAGATTTAGAGCTGGCCAAGACCGCCGCCATTGGCACACCGGTGTTCATTGGCAGTGGCGCAGACTGGGAAAATATCTCAACCCTGATGCAGGGGGCTGATGGAGTGATTACCTGTAGTTCTCTAAAACGACACGGTCGTCGCGACCAACCCACTTGATCCGATTCGAGTGAGTCGGTTTGTGGAGGCTGCTCGTCGCAGTTACGCTGCTAAGATGGAGCCTCAATCTGTTTCATCTGTCACGCTGCATTCCTGAGTCAAGAAATGATGAATCGAGTCGTTCAGTGGCTGCGCCGGAACCCTTTAACTGCAGTATTTGCGATCGTGCTTACGAGTACCGGAGTGGCAGCGTCTGCCATTAGCCTGCGCCCACCCACGGCGGACGCTGAGTTGACCCAACCTGCCGTAGCCCCCCTCTCGGTTGGCGATCGGGTGGCTGATAATGCTGCCGATAGTCGTGCCGTGCTGTCCTTAGCCCGGCATCTCAAAAAAGTGGGCGCTAAAATGTATGGGGCTTACTGGTGTCCGCATTGCAAGCATCAGCAGGAGATGTTTGGTGAAGCGTTCAAGCATATCAACTACATTGAGTGTGATCCCAAAGGCGCGAATGCTAAACCCGCGCTCTGCAAAGCTGCCAAAGTCACTGGTTATCCGACCTGGGAGATTAAAGGCAAGTTCTATGTCGGGACGCAATCCCTGGACGAGCTGGCAACCTCATCTAACTACAAGGGATCTCGCAGCTTTTGATTTTGGCACTTTTGATTTTGGCACAATGGAACGTGGTATTCATTACCAGACCACCCCACTGAGAATAGTCTATGTCTAGCCTCGTCAGTCGTCGCCGCAATACTCCGTGGATTCATCGCTGGTCGCGTCAGATCATTGGGGCGATCGCCATCCTGGGTATTCTGAACACGGCCTATATCACCCTCACTAAACTGGCAAAAACGGCAGCCGCTTGCCCAACCAGTGGCTGCGAACAGGTCTTAGAAAGCCCTTATGCAACGGTTTTTGGGCTGCCGCTGTCGCTGTTTGGCTTGCTGGCATACCTGGCGATGGCAGTGCTGGCCCTTGCTCCCTTAGCGGTTAAGCCAGAGCAAAACAAACCGCTGCGGACAACCCTGGAGAAGTGGACCTGGCTGCCCCTGTTTGTTGGTGCAACGGCAATGACCGTCTTTAGTGGATACCTGATGTACATCATGGTGTCCCAGTTTGTCTCCAAGTTTGGAGCGGGAGGCGTTTGCTACTACTGTGTAGCGTCTGCCCTGTTTGCCCTCGGCATGTTGGTGGTGATCCTGATTGGTCGCGATTGGGAAGATATTGGACAACTGTTGATGGTGGGCGCGATCGTGGTCATGGTGACGCTAATTGGCACACTGGCAATTTATGCCCCAATCAATCCACAAACTCCTCGAGCGACTACCTCCAGTACTTCCTCAAAGGCTGAGATTGAGCTGGCACAGCATTTAAAGAAAATTGGGGCGAAGATGTATGGAGCTTACTGGTGTCCTCACTGCCAGGACCAGAAAGAACTTTTTGGGAAAGAAGCCGCCAAAATCATGCCTTACATCGAATGTGCCTCGGATACCGCGAACTCTCAAACAGCTCTTTGCCAGGAAATCTTGCCCAAGGTTGAAGCCCAAACCGGACAAAAGTTCGGCTTCCCAACCTGGGAGATCAACGGCAAGTTCTATACCGGCACCCAAAAGTTGACTGATCTCGCCAATGCATCAGGTTATCAAGGTCCACGCAACTTTAAAAATGGAGTTTAGGTGATTTCTAGCAATAAAACATCTGTAAGGGCAGGTTTGACATTAAAGCGATCGGGCTTGATGCAGAGACTCTGACAAAACCTGCCCCTACCAAACGGTGTGTTTTCTCTCAGAAATCTCCTTAGTCCACTCGCTCCAATTGCCAAAGAATCTGGTTCCCTTCTCGGCGAACGCGCGACACCACCCAATTGCGCCAGACCCAATGATCCCCACGACTGGTGACAGCGCTGGCATTTACATCCATCAGGTCTGCCAGCTCTGAGCTAGTGATCAGATAACCCTTGTCAGCGATTTCATCGGCAATTCGCAGGGTTTTCACCATGTCGCGCAGATGAGCGACTTTAATCTCGCGGGGAATCCCATCAAGGGAATCGGTTGATGAAGGGGGGTGCACTTCCGTCATGAGACTACCAGATGTGGAGGAGGATTCAGGGGGCATGAGATTGGATTGTATCGTTCCCGGCTCTGGATTTCTGTCACCTGTTTGCTCCTGTAAAGATTGATGCGGGGACGCGGAGAATTCTTCTGATACATTCTCCGCGTCCCCGCGTCCCGGCGTCCCCATGTCTTCTTTCTGTATGAGTTTCAGGGTTTTACCGAGGGAGAACGACCGGGCGATCGCGTCACAGCGTTCGTTCCCTTCATCTCCGGCATGTCCGCGCACGTAGCGCCACTGTACAGTTGACGTGTTCAAATCATCTAATTTTTGCCACAGATCCTGGTTCAGCACTGGTTTGCCGGTCGAGGTTTTCCACCCTTTTTTTTCCAGCCATGCACCCACTGAGTGATGCCGTTTTTGAGGTACTCGCTGTCGGTGTATAGCTCGACGGGGTCTGGCTGTCCAGATGCGGCAAGGAATTCGAGGGCGCGATCGCGGCTTGCATTTCCATCCGGTTATTGGTGGTTTGCGCCTCTGCTCCACCCAGTTCGTGGCGGGTATTGTCACCCAAATAAATCACCACGCCCCAGCCACCCGGACCCGGATTGCCACTACAGGCTCCATCGGTGTAAATGCGTTGGATTTTGAGAGAATTGGACATGAAATTAGGAAAAGTGAGGAATGAGCGATCGCACAGCTTAGATTACCAGGAAGCTGAACCTGTGAGATTGCGCCCATGCTACTCTAGACGCTGAAATCCCCTTTCGCCCTTCAGCTTGCCGTCGAAGCTACAGTTTCCGTACAACCTGCTTGGCGGGATATTGCACCGATCAGGTAGTCAGAAAAATCAGCCTTGCCCTGCTTATATCGTCGTCGAGCTTGGTCAACAGTTGAGCAGTTTTCAAACTCAGAGGCTGCACTGTGTAACATGGACTCTAGGACATTGATGATCTCATCTTTACGAAATTTGTAGCTTGCCCCCCTAAGCACCCAAACTAGCTCACACAAAACGGTATTGGTGATGAAGCAAGGCTGCTTATGTTGAATGACATCAACAGTTTGTTGCCATTAATGGTGATCAAATTGCACTGCTCAGAGGGCAAAAACTGAATCGCGATCGCATTTTTGGACAGTGCTGCGAGGAGAAAGCAATTTTGAGTTTCCTGTCGTCAAGTCAACCTACGATAATGGGCGATCGCACTGCGAGGAGAGAGTAATTCTGGGTTTCCTATCGTCAACCCAGCCTACGACGATGGGCGATCGCATTTGACACGGCCGATGTGCAACGGGATTGTTAGACCGTACTGACTTTGCAGAGTTCGACCTGTCCACCCTCAAAGACCTGAATCGTTAGCTGGTAGCCCTCCATCAGTGACATTCCAACGAGTGGTTCTGAATCCGCTTCGTCTACTGGAATTTTTACCAGCGCTCCATCCCATACGACAACCGCTTCGTACACGTCGAAAACGCACTCACTACCATCTCCAAGAACTGCTCGTCCTCGCCTTTTCCATGTCAAATTTAACTGAGTGATTAAGTCTGGAGGTAGGGAAAGCCAGCCATTGAAACCTGTATCTACGATCGCATCTTGCGTAAAGACTTTGCCATCAGCGCGACGAATTGAGAGTGGAATAATCGGTTCAAACTCAACGTTAATCAACCCAGTTATCATGCAGTTTTCCGAGAGCGTCCGCCAAATCGACGAACATGACGAGAACCAATGCGAACGATCCAAATTTGGGCATCGGGGTGACGAGCTTCGAGGCGATCGCAAGCCGCAATTTCGCTCTTATCGACTTCAAAATCTCCGGTTTCAATATCGATCGCCGCTATCTTTCCATAATTGCTTTCCTCGATTTGGGGGCGCACCTGAGTCTCATAAATCTCATCACCACGTCGGGCAAACTCTTCTTTGGGATAGCGGGGTTGTCGAACTGTCATAAATTTGACTTTGTCTCAGCAATTGCCCCTTTATCTTAACTTGGCGATCGCCCCACGTCACAGTCCTAACCGCGATCGCGTTTTTGGACAGTGCTGCGAGGAGACAGAAATTCTGGTTTCCTATCGTTAACCCAGTCTACGGCGATGAGCTGGCTACTCGTTGCTACCAAAATTTGCTCCAAACTGAGTTGTAACTCCGGAAAGACCAATGATTCAATCGGCTGTTGGCTGCGGAATTGTTGAACTTGATATTCTCCGGCTTCGTTGAGTTGATAAACCGAAAACGTCGGCTGCTTGGGAGAGCCGATATAGCGTCTGCCCCCTAACCCTAAATAATGTTCGCAAATCCAATATTCTGGGATGCCGAACACTTCGTACTCTTCCAGCTTCATGGCATAATCATCTCTCCAGTTGGTGCTGACGACTTCAACCACTAATATTGCCGATCGCCCTGGTGTAATAGTCGATTCCTTCTCCCAACGCGAGTCCGCTGCAATTGCTTGGCTGTTCAACACAATCACGTCGGGTTCATAGCCAGATTCACCGCATTTAACCACACATTCTTTCGGGATGAAGTAAGGCAATTTCAGTCGCAAAATCTCAACGAACAGACTGCCATTAATAAAACCAGCAACTTCTGAGTGCTTACCAGTCGGTTTGGGCATTTCGATGATTTCTCCATCATGCAACTCGTAACGATGCTCTGAGTGCTCTGGATACCAGGCAATGAACTGATCAAACGTGACGCGTGTGGGTGCGGCTTGAACCATCGTGTTCATCTCGAATCGGTCACTAACTCTGGATGGGTTGTTTGCTGCGGTTGATTGGCACTCAACTGATCCAGCACTGCCAGTATTTCCCGCTCAAAGGTAACCTGGGCGCGGTTGGTTCTGCCACCCACGTAGAGCTTTCCATCCGTCTGTAGTGCCCAGATTTGTGAATGGGAGACGTAGCTGATCATGACACCCAGCATCAGGAGTCCAAAACCAGCGTAGACAAGGGGAATGCCGGGATCAGCTTTGATTTGCAAACCGGTGCTGCCGACCAGTTCCAGCACTTTCAAGGTAATCCCGTTCACCTCGGTAGACATGCCGGTTCGCAGGGTGGTCAGGAGTTTGCCGGAGGTGTTGTAGAGCAGTACCATACCTTGCAGGTCTTTGGTGACCAGGGACACACCAGTGCTCAAGTCAGGTTTGGTGGGAATCCAGGTACCCCAGAGGCGTCCTCTGCCACCCGTATCGAGTTGGGCCATGGGCAGTTGGAAGATGGGACTGTTGTTGAGGCGGACTCGAACGGCCGCGATCGCCCAATCGGCCTGGTACAGCGTCACCCCTCGATGACGCAGGGGTTCATTGACGTGAATCGTTTTCCGCTGCACTTCCTGGTTGTCTTGATCCAGCACGGACAGATCGGAGTAGAACTGGTTGATCGTGCCATCGGGTGTGTAGTCAATCCAGAAGCGGTTGACTTTGACGGACCAATCCTTAGGAAACTGCGGTTCTGCCAACGGCCCAGCATCGGTAATGTTGTGAATCTGAAAGGTTTCGCCGCTGGGAACCAGCTCCTGGGCAATAAATCCGGTCAAGGCTCCGCCGATGCCACCCAGCAGAATGATCAGGATACCAACATGGACAATGATCGGACCGATGCGTCCTGCCAGTCCTTTGTGAGCGTAGAGGGAGTCTCCCTGACGAAACAGGCGATAGCGGCGGTGTTCCAGCAATGGCACCAATTCCTCTAGGGAGCCGCGATCGCACTCGGCACTGAGGGCAAATTTCTGAAACTGACGCGGCTGGGTATAGAAATTCCAAGTGCGCGAAAACCAGCGCAGGGCAGGAAGCTGGCGCTTGAAGGTACATGCCGTCAAACTGGAGCCGAATAGGATCAGCAATGCCAGAAACCACCAAGTGCGATAAACGTGATCCAAGCCCAAGATCAGCAAGACTTTCCAGGTTAAGAACCCAAATAGAGCCGGATCTTCTGGGTAATTCGCTTGATAGAACGCAATCGGTTGTCCTTGCTCGATGACGGTGCCGGAGATGCTGAACAGGGCGATCAGGAGCAGGAGGGCGATCGCCAACCGCAAATCTGCCAGCAGCGGCACTAACTCTCGCTTGAAAAAATACTGAGAAGCTGTTTTCCAGCTTGAATGTTTTGCGGATAGGGAGTCGTTGATTGCCATTGAGTCAGGGGTTGTTGGTGATTGGTTGTTGGTTGTTGGCTATATTGAATTCCTTGGTATGACCACAAATCCCTTACGGGCAAAGCATTTGGGCAAGAGCTTAGAGGATGTTTTAAAGGTCCTACCGTTTGTAGCAAAGCGTGCAAGATCCCCCTAAATCCCCCTTAATAAGGGGGACTTTGAGCCAATTTCCCCCCTTATTAAGGGGGGCTAGGGGGGATCGCTGGGTGCTTAACATCACAGACCATACCTTTTCAAACATCCTCTTACGGTCAAGGGCTAAAGTTATTTTCCAAATGTTTCGCCCCTCCTAAAAACTAACAACTCTGGAAAGCAGCGAAAATACTCCAAACCCAATGAGCAGGACGCCGCTGGCGGGAGTGATCCAACCCGACCAACGTCGGACTTCCAACAATTTCTTAATTGACGCCGTAAAGGTTCCTGCCAGAATTAGCGGAGCGACGTAACCGGCGGTATACGACAGGAGCAGCGCCGCTCCTAACACGGGATCCTGGGTGGATGAGATCCAGGCCAGCAGTGTGGCCAGAACAGGAGTGCTGCAGGGCGAGGCAACTAAGCCAAAGGTCAGCCCAATCAGATAGGCCTTGACGCCGTCGGGCAGCTCTTTTGAAATCCAGTCCAGTCCACCATAGGACGGCAACCTGAACGGCAATGCTTCCAACAGATTCAGTCCCATCAGGATGGCAACCACGCTGACGATGATCGGGAGTCCTAACCCGATTTGCCCATAAATTCGCCCCAGTACGGCTGCCAAAATCCCTAGAATAGCTAGAGTCGTTGCCAGTCCTAGAGCAAACCAGGTGGACTGAGTGGCCGCTTGTAGCCGGGTTTTGGTTTCGTAGCCGCCGATGTAGCCAATCGTGATCGGCAGCATCGAGAGCATACAGGGCGTCAGACTGGTCAGTAAGCCAGTCACAAAAATGATGCCAACACTAATAATGGTCAAATGATCAAGTTGTCCAGAGACCAACCGATTGGCGTACTGCGACAGTTGATAGAGTTCGGTTTGAAGGATTTCGAGCATTTTAGGGAGAGCGATCGCACACAAACACCTCCCTTAATCTTAGAAGGTGTTGAGAAGTATCCGAATTTCAGTGAAGGGTGGGGAGATAATTAAAAATTCAAAATGCAAAATTAAAAATTGGGATGCTCTTAGTTGATAAGCATTTTTAATTTTTAATTGGCACGGCGAGGAAGACCCGCAATGGAGTCGCTGGGTTGGCGATCGCTCAATTGCACTACCCTGGCTTCGCTGCTTTCCCGTGCAACTCGAATCAACAACCCGGCGGAAATTAAGCTGGAAATCATGGAGCTGCCACCGTAGCTCAGGAGCGGAAAGGGCAAGCCAGTGGTGGGCAGCGCACCAGTCGCGACGCCGATGTTAAGCAGAGACTGCCCAACCAGTAGCACCATCACCCCGATCGCCACCAGTCGATGCGCATTGTGCTTAGCCCTCAGCGCCACCAGTAGGCAGAGCGTTGCATAGGCGACCAGCATCAGCATCAGTACCATACACCCGACAAACCCAAACTCCTCGGCAAACACGGCAAAGATAAAATCCGTGTATTGAATCGGCAAATAGAACAGCTTTTGTTGAGATAGCCCAAAGCCTGTACCCCAGAGTCCGCCAGAGGCAACGGCCAGAATACTTTGAATCAACTGATAGCCATTTCCGGTTGGATCAGCCCAGGGATTCAGGAACGACAGGATGCGGCGCAATTGGTAGGAACGCAGACTGACGCTGACGGCAGCCACCAGGAACCCCGCCAATGCCGTTGCACCCAACTGGCTGTAGGGCAACCCTGCTCCCAGTGCAATCAGCCACAGCATCATGCCACAGAGCGCTGCCGTACTCAGATTTGGCTGCAGCAAAATCGCAGCGACGACAATTGCAAAAACACCTAGCCAGGTAAGGCGGACTTTCCAGCGCAGACGATCCCATTGAGAAAAAATCCGCGCACTTTGCAACACCAGAAAGGGCTTGATCAGCTCTGATGGCTGCAGCGGAATTGGACCAATAAATAGCCAGCGAGTTGAACCGTTTACCAGAATGCCAACGCCCGGAATCAGCGTCACCAGAATCAGCGCCAGAATTAGCAGTAAGAACCAGTCGGCAATACTCAAAATAAAGCGGATCGGAGTATGGACGATCAGGTTGAAGCCAACCAGTCCAACCAGCACCCAAAAAATCTGCAGTTTAAAATAGTACAGCCCGTCTCCCTGCTCGGCATGGGCGATCGCGTAAGATGCCGAAAATACCATTGCCAGACCAACGAACAACCAGACAAATGTCAGCCAGCGGAGCAGCCTGGCTTCGATCGCCCAATCTTGAGCGGTCGTATCAAAAAACGGGATCAGTCGGCGTAGGTTCACAGGGTATAGATATAGAGACGCTCAGAGCAAAACGGGATAATTGTTTCTCCCGCATTAAGCACATCAGTCTAGGACAGCTTCTCCCCACAGGCAAGTTTTGTGAACAACTTCAAAGTATGGATTTGTAAAAACGTAGCCCATCCTGCTTCGGATACCAGTTCACAGTCGTTAAGATACGAAGAAACTAAACCCCATTCAGCTCGAAATCTGTAGCTTTCCCTGAAGAAAAACTCCAGGTCTGGAGGTGGACACGGTTTAGTCGGCTTTTCCTGTCCGTACATTCTGGATAAGCCTGGAGATGCCCTTAATCAGCTCTCACAAATGGTTGAATGAGACTTTCACTCTACTGCCCATCCTGCTCTCGCCCCATCGGGGATCTTCACCACAGCTCTTCACAGGCACAGGTGACGTGCTCCTCGTGCAACACTCAGTATGGCGTTGTGTATGGCAAACTTTCGCGGTGCTCTTCGATCGCTGAAGCCTTGCTGTATCTAACGTCAAAATTTCCCAGCTTCTACAAGCGCTACTACACGTTCCAAATCACAACCGCCGATCGCACCCTCAAGAACCTGCAATTTTCGATCGCGGGCAAAGCCGATCCGGTTCCCGTCCATCGGGGCGATATTGTGTCGGTGTTGTACACGATGCAGGGCTGTGTGATGAAACGGTTGGTCGCGATCGCCAATCACACCACTGGCAAACATTACGTGCTGCCCACCCCGATTCCTAGCGCTAGCCAACATGCAATCACCCTCAGCACTGTGGTGACTGGCTTCGTGGTTGGTTCCTTCCTCAGTGGCGTTAATCTTGTTTTGCCCTCCATCTTGAGTGCATTGGGCGTTCTGGCTTATTTGAAGCTTACCCACAGCGCTCAACTGACCAGCCCGCCCTTAGAACACCAGGAACACCACAGCAAACGCCTGCTTGCCGATCAGCAGCTGATGGCGCAACAGCGCAAAATTGAGCAGCGCATTCAGGAGCTGAACCATGAATGCAAGTCCAATCAACTGTTGATTGAGCAGTTAGAGACGTTGAAGCAGAAGATGTCTCAGGTAGACCAGACCCTCTATTCCGCGCGAATCTACCGGGCAACATCAGCGGTCAATATCTTGAAAAAACAAATTGCCAACAACCAGCGCTTAGTGCGGGAGTATGCACGCACCTTGAAGATGATCGAGATTGAAATCGATACCTCCTGGATTGCCGAGCAGTTGCCCGACGCAGAGAACTTTACCCGTAAAATTCTGGAACGACTCGATGAGCTGAAAACGATTGAAGACCAAAACCAATCCCTCAAACTTCAGCTCACAGCCTATGAGGAGGTTCGGTACGAGGGAATTCAGGAGTATAGGAAGGGATGAAGGGGTATTTAATCTCACAACTCTTCATCTCTTTACTTCTTCATCTCTTCACTCTTTTTGCGGTAGCACCACAGTGACCGTTGTCCCCAAATTAACGGTGCTGTCAATCTGGATCTGCCCCTGGTGATTCTCAACGATCGCTTTGGCGATCGCTAACCCTAAGCCTGAACCAGTTGATGAATTTTGGCTACGAGCTGGATCAACTCGGTAAAAGCGATCGAACAGGTGCGGCAAGGCTTCAGGGGGAATCCCAATACCTGTATCGCTGATTGCTACTTGCAAAGAGTAGTTGCCAGGACGGCCAACTCGCTGCAGCACTAACCCAACCGTTCCAGCGGACGGCGTATGTTGTACCGCATTGCTAATCAAGTTTGTAAACAAGCGCGCAAGCTGATCGCGATCAGCTTGCAGGGTTGTCCAAGGTTCGGGTGGTACTGCCTGAGATACCATGCTGACTTGCCCTGGCAATCTTGAGTCAGTTGAAGCTGGCAGGGCTGTTGCTGAATATCCTGTTGCCCCTGCAGAGTTTGGTTTCACCAGGTTGAGCGAAATCTGAACGCCTTTGTCGGATGCCAGGGACTGCTGTTCTTCAATTACCTCATTGAGTAAGGCATCCAGCCCAATCGACATCCACTGAGGTTGCACGATGCCGCTGTCTTGTCGTGCTAGAAACAGCAAATCGTCCACGAGCCGCCCCAGTCGCCGAGTCAGGCGCTCAATCACTTGCAAGTGCTGCTGTTGGATCTGAGGATTTGGATTGGGGTCTGCCAGTGCGACCTGAACGTTCGTTTGAATCACCGCGATCGGGCTTCTCAATTCATGGGAGGCGTCTGCTGTAAACTGCTTCAAACGCTGATAGGACTCGCGTACAGGCTCCATTGCCAGCCCAGAAAGAAACCAGCCGATCGCCCCTACCGCACCTACCATTAATCCTGTTCCCAGAATCAGATCAAAAACCAACTGGCGGCTAGGCTTGGTCACCTCAAACCAGGGGTGACTGACGCGCAGATAGCCCAGCACCTGGCGGCCGATTTCAACTCGATGGTGATTGGCGCAGAATGAGGGGAGTAGGGGGAGATGAGGGGGTGAGGGGACGAGGGGGTGATTTTGAATTTTGAATTTTGAATTTTGAATTTTGAATTGCCTCCGCGTCTCCGTGTCCCCGTGTCCCCATGTCTCTCCCTGCTTCTCCCACCTCCCCACCCTCCTCATCTTCCCCATACCCATCCTTCTCCACCCGCACCGTCTCGCCACTAGTGTTAGGATGTAGCGGCACGTTCAACGGCTCTAACAGCGTTGACCACAGCAATTTCCCTGTTGGGCTAAACCATTCAATGTCGATGTGGTCGTCCTCGTCTGTCGCGGCGTTATCTCGAAAACTGACTTCAACGTTGACGCGCAGTGAACCCCCTTCGGTGTGAGGGTTGATAGGTTCAATCACGAGCGATCGCCGCATCACTTCCACCACATGATTGAGCGTATCGTCAATTCGTTCGATCAGCGTGCTGCGAACATATAGGTAAACTCCACTGGCAAACAGCAGCAATAGTACAGCTGTGACAGTCGTATACCACAATGCCAGGCGACGGCGAGTTGTTTGAAACATAAAAAAAATGTGCTCAATTTCCTAAATTGTGTGTACCATCGCTGATAAGTAGGCTAATTAAATTCATAGGGAAATACTTCTCAGGTAAACACTTCCTAACGTGATTATCGGGTGCAAGTATTTTTGGTATTGGATTTTTTTAGGGTAGTCTCAGATGGTTAACTCGTGGCTTGCGATTCGTCAGGTGAATCAAACTCCTAATTCATGAGAACTTTCTCTTCAGAGGTGATTCAATATGATGAAATGCTTCTATAATTCTCCTTTCTCTCAAAGAGAAATGACTTGATGGAGGATTTGATGGCTAAGAGTTACATATTTCGTTTAACGTGGTTATTCTGAAGCAAAACTGAGTACCATGCGTTAGCGTCTAGATGATTTCGATAAGTCCGTAAATTATCTATAGATTTTTGTCTTTCTAAACCTCTAGTTGGGCAAGCAGTATCGTGGTTAAAAGTTTAAGCAATCTACTGTCCGGAAAGTCGAAGGGTGTCGGTGTCGAATTAGCCCCAGACCGAGTTAGCATCGCTCAGATCCGTAAGCAGGGACAGGGGCTTAAGCTGACCACGCTGGCATCAGCTCAAGTTCCAGAGGGAATGTTTCAAGAGGGGCAGATTCTCGACCCGCCGGGTATGGCAGAGATAGTTCAATCACTGCTCCTTGAAAACAAGATCAAAACGAAGCATGTTTCCACAGCCGTGATGGGTGGACGAGATACGGTCACTCGAATTATTCCGGTTCCGGCTGAGCTTGATGATAGCGAACTGCGAGAAATGGTCTTGAATCAGGAGGCAGGACTTTACTTGCCATTTCCGCGTGAAGAAGCCGATGTTGACTATCAAAAACTTGGGCTATTTGTTGACGAAGATGGCATCGAAAAGGTGCAAGTTTTATTGGTAGCAACTCGGAAGGAAATTACAGATGCTTACATTCGCACATTTGAAGCGGCTGGATTGCGTCTTAATGTTCTGGAAATTGCAAGCTTCGCATTAATTCGCACCATTCGAGAGCAGTTGCGCCAATTTTCAGCGCAAGAAGCGGTTGCGATCGTGGATATTGAGTTTGAGAGCACCGAAATTTCGATCGCGGTGGATGGGGTTCCCCAATTCTCGCGCACGGTTCCAATCGGCACCTTTCAAATCCAAAGCGCGTTGTCGCGGGCAATGAATTTACCCCCCTCCCGTGGCACTGATCTTTTGCAAGGGATGACGATTCCGATTATCCAAACCGATACCATCGGTAGCACCAGCAAGATAACCGGGACAAACAATCCGGGTTCTGCAGCTATGCTCCGGATTATTGGTGAACTGGCTGACGAGCTACGCCGTTCAATTGATTTTTATTTGAATCAAGGGGAAAACCTGGAAGTCGCACAACTGCTGCTAGCCGGTCCTGGAGCGGCAATTGGGCAGTTAGATGAGTTTTTTACTCAACGGTTGAGTTTGCCCTGTAGCCAGGTTGATCCGATTTCGGCGTTGGGGCTGGAGGTGAGTCAAGAAATTCCTCCGACTCAACGGCCAGGATTGAGTGTGGTACTGGGTCTGGGATTGCGGGAGGCTTTATAGCATGTACAGTCTTGATATTAATTTTCTCAATGATCGCCCAGAGTACCGACCAGAACCGACGGAGCGGCGGCGGGGGCGGCGGACAGCAACGGAGAGCAAGCAGCCTCTAGTCTTGGGATTGCTGGCGGCTCTCATCCTAACTGGAGGAGCGGCCGGTACGTGGCTGTTTCTGCAAGCCCAAAATGCTCAACTCCGCGATCGCCAGGCACAGTTAGACGCTGAGTTGGGCACCTTGAAGGCAGAGCAAGCCAGGCTATCTCAGGTTATTGCTCAAACCAAGCAGGCTAGAGATGAAACGGATGCCCTGGCGAGTGTGTTTAATAACGTGAAACCCTGGTCTGCGCTTTTCAATGACATAACTGGACGCACTCCACCGCGAGTTCGGGTTGTCTCGATCAGTGATGTTTTGCCAACTGAGGTAACGCAGTTGCCACCGTCACTGCGTCCGTCTCCAAGTCCCGCTCCGACCGGAGGCGCGAGTACAACAAGTTCCGCTCAGGATAATTTTGTTGAGATTATCGGACGGGCAACCACATTTAATGACTTGAATGACTTTCTACTGAATCTGCAGCAGTCAAAGTTTTTTAAGCCTGAGCTAACGAAGATCGTGACATCGGAACTTGGTCAGCCTCGACAACTGTTGCTGCCTGAGCAGTTTCAGGGTTCCTCCACTCAGGTCAAACTGCCTCCGGAGGTGGAGTTCACGATTATTGCTGGATTGACAGATTTACCAGCTTCAGAACTGTTGCCCGAGCTGGAACGGAGAAAAGCAACTGGATTGGTTACTCGAATTGAGACACTGCAACAGAAGGGGATAATTAAGCCATGACTGTGGGTGGAGACTTCATTCCTAATGATCCAGCATATTCAGAGCCAGACTACCCTGTGGTCTTTGGGATTCGTCTAACTCCAACGGTGAGTGGTGTTTTGCTGGCACTCCTTGGGTTGGCGGGTGCTGGAGCGATTTTTGCTTACCTCTTGTCTCCAGAGTGGGAAACCTACCAGCAGTTAAAAGCCAAGGTGGAGCAGACGGAGGCTGAACTTCAACAGAAGGCGGCGATCGCCCAGCAAATTGAAGCCGCTAAACGGGATTTAGAGAATGCTAGGCGGCAGCGGGGCGAGGTGTTAACCCTGTTTGCTACCGAGTCGGCGATGGACACCTTGCCGCTGGATCTCAACCGCCAAATTAATGCCCGCAATGCCGATTTGGCAAGACGCAGAGAGCAACAGCTGGCGAACTGTCCTGCGGTGGTGCGCCAGAACCTACGGGAGTTTGAAGATCGGTTTGGTGAGGTGGCAGCCAAGGCAGAGCTGAAAAAGTTTGAACGACCCAAGAGTGGGGCCACCGGAGCACCTACCGAAGGTATCATTACAGACGGAGCTTACGGTCCATTAGTTGATAACAAGCTGAAGCGTCAGGTCTTTACGGTTGAGCTGGCCGGTAACTACGAACAGACGGCAGCGATTTTGGAAAACATCGAACGACTTCAACCCATGCTCGTGTTGAGGGGGTTTGACTCTGGCTTGACTGACAAGATTAAAAACACCGTATTTTACTCGCTGACAGGAGATCGGCTCTCTCCCTGTCAGATCGATACCAAAATTAACACCAAGTTTTATTTAGAAGCGCTGTTGCCGTTGACTGCAGCAGAATCGGCGCAAGCCAGCCAGGCGCAACAAGCTGCGGCTAGCACACCGAAATAGCATTCACGCTTTAGTTACTTAACGATGTGAGGAGGGAACCGTGAAACCGGCTCAGGGACTAATTGGAATCTGGATGAGTGGAATAGTGGGCAGTGCAGCTGTATTGATCGGAGCACAGCCGACGTCGGCAGCCGCACAGGTGACGGCGGTACGGCTTAATCCTACTGCGGCTGGAGTTAATATTCTGTTGCAAACAAAAGGCAGCGATCGCCCCCAAGTCTTCTCTGTGAACCGGGGCAAAAGCTGGACGGCTGACATTGTTAACACTCAATTGCAAATTCCAGGTGGCACGTTTCGTCAGACTAACCCCACGCCTGGAATTGCTTTAATTGAAGTCGTTCCGCTCGATCGCAACAGCGTCCGAGTCACCGTTACTGGCCAATCAGCCGCGCCAGTTGGGCAAGTCAGCCGTGACAATGGCAGTTTGCTCTTCAGCCTCAGCCGTTCCAGTGGTAAACAGGCAAAGAACGCTGCTCCAGTCGCTGCCAAGCCATCCGCCAAGGCAGCTCCCCTGCGCAGTCAAAAACCTGCATCCCAGGCACCTACACTGCCTCCGGTTCCTTCCGTCGCGGCTAAACCGGCTCCCGCGCCTGCTGCTCGGAACTCTCTTCCGGTTGTTCAACCATCGGCGACTCCAACCACCCGTACACCGTCCGCAGTACCTGCCAATCCATCTGCGATCGCTCAAAACGTACCCAGTCCAATGCCCCCCTTTAAAGGGGGAACACCCCTGGTTCAAAATCCAGAAGTCAGGATTGAAGGAGGGACTCAGGTTCCTGTCCCGACCCCGCCTGTAGTTCCTAATCCGCTGCCAAGGGCTGTTGCACCGCCCGTTGGAGATATTGCGGTTGGTCAAATCGATGCCTCTCCTAGCTTCATTGACCTGGCGACAGCCGAGCGAGTGCCCCGCTTAGTTCTGCGCGACGCCTCCTCGCGTGAAGTTCTCTCCCTACTAGCTCGGTCAGCTGGTCTCAACATCGTCTTCACCGCTGACCAGTCCGGCCCACCGGGACAACAGCAGCAACAACAGCAACCCGGACAAGCTCCGCTCAGCGATGGCCCCAGAGTCACGCTAGATATTGAAAATGAGCCGGTCCAGAATGTGTTCAACTACGTGCTGCAAATTGCCGGACTGGAAGCCAATCGTCGCGGAAATACTGTCTTTGTCGGACCCAGGCTACCCAACTCTGCTCGCAATCTGGTATCTCGTAGCCTGCGTCTGAATCAAATCCCCATTACAGGAGCGCTCAACTTCCTGGTTGCTCTGGGGGCAGAAGCCGCTGTCAGCCGCGAGCGTCAGGTGGTTAGCTTGACCGCAATTCCAGTCACCCAGCTACAAGGAGCGGCGCAGCAAACCGCTGGTACCCAAGCGTTAACAACGACTGAAACACGGGTAGAAGTCCAGCGAGTAAACTTCTTAGATTCCATTCCACTGTTGCGCGGCTTGCAGGTGGCTGGCGATGAACGCACTAACACAATTACGATCACAGGTGAATCTCGCAAGGTAGACATTGCGATCGCGCAGCTGACTCAGCTTGATGTCCGCCGACGTCAGGTGGCTGTCAATGTGCGAGTCATTGATGTTGACCTGCGGGCACTGGATGCGCTTGGCACGAGCTTCTCCTTTGGCGTTGGCGATACTCAAGTTGTCAGCGAGGGAGGAATCGGGTTAGTCAACATCGGTCGGCGTGCTCCATCAAGCTCAGGAATCTCAGCCAATTTTACAAATAATACTGTTGGTGCCAGTATCCAAACACCGAATAGCGGAAATCTAATCAGCAATTTTGCCAGAGGCTTCTTTCTACAGTTACAGGCCGCCGTTACTAACGGAAACGCCAAAATTCTTACCGATCCGACCCTGGTCATTCAGGAAGGTCAGACCGCTCAAGTGAGGCTAACCGAAGAGGTTGTAACGAATGTTCGGCAACAGGTTACCGCAACCGAAAATTCTTCTCAGATCACGGTTGAAGTTGAAAAAGCTGCGGCGGGCTTAATCCTGCCGGTTAGGGTTGAACGGATTGATGACAATGGATTCATTGCGCTTTCGGTCGCTCCCTCCATTGCTCGTCCAGCCAGTCAGTTTCAGGTTAATTTTGGAGATTCAAGTAACATCATTACGTTGTTGAATGAGCGACGGGTTGAATCAGGGCAGTTCCGCCTTAGAGATGGTCAAACGCTTGTGCTGGCAGGGATTATTCAGGACGAAGATCGTTCCGAAGTCACCAAAATTCCAATTCTGGGAGATATCCCAATTTTGGGAGCACTGTTCCGTAGAACGCAGCGATCGAACCAACGGCGAGAGGTGATTGTGCTGGTCACGCCGCGAGTTTTAGATGACACTGATCGCAGCGCTTTTGGCTATAGTTACACCCCCGGATCTGAAATCAATAAAGTGCTTGAGCGAAATCAGAGATAATGGTTTGGAATTTACACAAATCGGTGATTGGTCGTTAGGTGATTTCTGAGAAAGATTATACTCTTGTAGGGACGAACGGCCGTTCTCCCTACAACACAAATTGGTTGTTTCAGAGCGGGATTAAACAGCCAACAGCCTTACTTGATAACCCATTACTATTCCATTAATAGTCTTACGCCGCCGCTTACTAGCCTTCTGAATCACCAGGAACGGCTGGGGCGATGTAGGCATCCAGTGCAGCCGTAATAGCTTGCTTTACTGTTGTGCTAACAGTGCTTTGAGCCTTGTCCTCAAAAGGGCGACTTAGGATGGGATCGTTGTCCGGATGTGGCTGCTTTGTTTCAACATTCATTGATCTAGTAGCTTGAAATTTAACTATCTCTATCAGGTTTGTACTTTGCTGCCAGTAATCTGCCAAATCTTCAGGTGTAATTTGCAACTTTTCACAATATTCGGCTTCTAAAGCAGCCAGGTGAGTTTCGTATAACTCCCTGACCTGATTTTCAAGCTCTGCTGTATTGATCTCAATAGGAGCAGTGAACCGAATCATGAACCCATTGTTGGGATGATTCTCAAGGGCTTGAATCATGATGCTTTGCGCACTGTATACAAGTTGCAGATCTTGAAGCGATCGCACAAAAGCTTGCCAGTCAATACCTTTGTTAAAACTCAACTCAACAACTGTTGAAGTTTTTGCGAAGTCATCCTCTAAGGAGGACGACTCTATCGGGTTACTTTCTAGATCATCACAAATTGCGCCATCAAACTTAGTCTCACTGTTGATACTCCAATCCTTTAAACAGGCTGTAGTGAGTACTGCCTGGGTGAAGTTAGTTCCTAGAGCTTGAGCTTTGAGTAAGTTAGCACTGGTCAGATCAGCTCCGGTCAGGTTGGACTGATTTAGATTTGCCCCAGTCAAGTTGGCACCGCTGAGGTTTGCCTCGGTCAGATCAGCGCCACTCAAATCTGCCAGGCTGAGGTCAGCATTCCGGAGGTCAGCTTTGATGAAAGTAGCCTGACTGAGGTTCGTCTGACTCAGATCAACCAGCACCAGGTTCGCTTGACTCAGGTTCGCTTGACTGAGATCGGTCCACTTGAGGTTGGACTGACTCAGATTTGCCTGACTCAGATTTGCCCACTTAAGGTTAGTTTGACTGAAAGTCGCCCACTTAAGGTTAGCCTGACTCAGATTTGCCCACTTGAGGTTGGACTGACTCAGGTTTACTCGCTCGAAATCGGCTAAACTGAGATTTACTGAGCTGAGATTTGCTCCAGTGAGGTCAGGTCTTAACTCAGGATCGTTTCTCCGCCATTGATTCCAGGCATCTACCCCTTGTCTAATCAGAGCAAGATGTTCTTCGTTTGCCATTGCGCCGCCTTTCAGCTAATCTCACGAGAGTTTCATACTAAACCTTGTCCACGTCCAGACCTGGAGTTTTTCTGAAGGGAACACTACAGATTCCAAGCTGGACGTAGTTTAGATTGGCGATCGCACCCTTGCCAGACTTCGTTGCTGTCTACGTTGAATTTGATGGCTTGCTTGCACAACCGTTCCCCTAGCGTACTGGCTCATGGCAAAAACAGGTATCTGCTTCACATGAACCTGATACTGAACATAGGGACCCTGGTGCAACATATAAACGGACTCTTTTGGGGCTATTCCAGCTTTAAGAGCTGCTGCTGCCACTGCTTCATCAAGTTTGATCGCAGCCCAATCATTTTCAGCAAAGCGTTGATAGAGTGTTCGGTAATCTAGGTCGGCTTCTCCAATCACTTGCCTGGCTTGGATTAGATACTGCTGCCGCGCCTCACGGCCCAACTCTTTGGCCGGTTCTTTTGGATCAAGCGTCATCGTAGTAAGCGGTTAGGCTGCCGCCTCAGCGCTGCTGCACAAATCCCCTAGTAGTGCATCTATATCGCAATTAATTTCCTCATTGATGTCCATATCGGTTGGCGGCAGCACGTTGGGAATTGTGTCTACGGATGATAGACCTGGAATTTCTGGATGCACTCTGACCAACTCGGCTATCAGTAGCTCTGATAGCATTTGCTTAATTTCAGTTTTGACATCATGGGCGATCGCGGCAGGACGTTCAATTCCAAACGTGCTACACAGCAGGTCGATTTGGCGGCAGAGCGCTTCCACCGCATCTCGTGCGATCGTCTGAAGTTCGTCCTCACTCACGTCTGCTTGGGCTTGATAGGCAAAGGGCTTGTAGAACGCCACGATCGCATCGACCCCTTTGCGTTTCCCCTCTCGGCTACTAAAGTGCTGGTCTTTCAGCAAATACTGAAAGACACACCCGACCACCGAATCCGAATCAGCATTAAAGGCAAACTGAATTCGTTGACGAACCGCTTCCTGTTTGGTAGCCATTGCACCGACCTGAATTAAGCTAAGACTTCAGTATACTTGCTCACTACTCCCTGAAATAAACCATAGCAATCTGCCATGCGCATCACCAGGGATGGATTATCTGCGGCATCGGGTAGTTCGTTCACTACATCTTCTAATTTCTCTTGCCGTCCATCCGCAAATATCACCTGTTCAGTCAGCCGCAGCCCATCAAAGTATTGTTTGATAGTTTGGAACATCACATAAGCCGCTCCACCGCTAATCAGAATATCGGCAGGCCCGTCTAGTTGCCCTAACAGATTATCTTGTAGATAAAGTTTAGCGGCCTTCCAGTAAGCTTGCCTGACCGCCTCAGCCGCCCCTGTAAAATCATACAGTTCTCCTCTAGCCTGGGAGATTTGCGTTGTCTTTCCGGTTGCCAGTGCGGCCATTAATGCCGGGTAATCGGCAGGGGTTACCCCACAGCTCCGTGACACCCTCTCAAACACAGGCCAGAATCCGGGTCCATCTGAATTGGACTTAGCACTCTTCAGGCTGCCCTGTTCAAAACACAGCACCGACAAGTTGCGATGACCCAGCATCAGAATGAAGGTTCGTCGCTGGCTGATCGAAATTCCCATTCCATCGAGCTGTGCCATCCGATTCAGATAGAGACCAAACCCCTCTGGACAGAACTTGAGGTTCGCCCGAACCTGTTGAGCCATTCCCCGAAACCGGAAGCTTTGAGAAATCTGAGCGAGTTTCGCCGCAATCTCATCTTTCGTGCTCATTTCCGTGAGCGGTAGTGACATCCAGATGACTGCCTCATACTGGCTGGGCAGCCGTTCTCGCTCTGCAATCACGCCTAAGGCGGCAATGATTTTATAAACTGCCAGATTCGCCTTGTTTTCAGCGAAGCTATTCCCTTCGATAAAGGTCTTCGCTGCATCTCCGACGAGAATCACCTCGTTGCCCACTTGTAACCAGGAATGATCTTGAGGTCGCCCTCCGGCATTCAGGGTCGATATGGCTAACGTTGTCAATCCATCGGCTACCCCCGATCCCATCCAGAGGGGTTGTTTTTGTCCTTCCCGAACTCGGTAGAAGAACTTGGAACCAGACGTGCCAAGATCTCCAGCCAAATAAAGGACTGAGTTGGCAATTGTTGCCTGAGTCATGAGTATTGAGGAAAACGCTACAGCCTTTACTCTATGAAATTTGGTTAGAAATGGTTAGAGAATAGTGCTCTTCTTCGTAAAGTCTTTAAATACGATGCCACTTTGGTTAAATATGGTTAGCGATCGCGTAAATTAGGGAATATCAGTGCCCAAATTGTTTTATCCTGCAGTCTGGGGGTGCTCTTACTCAAAACCGCAAAGATTGCGATAACTCGGACAACTCTATAGCTTTGGAGCTTTGGTGGTCGATCGCTCAAAACCATTTCCAAAAGACCAGTCTGAGTCTAGTTAATTATTTCGAGCCTAATTTTTTTGGATAAACCATGTTCAGCTCGAAATCTGTAGCCTTCCCTTCAGAAAAACGCCAGGTCTGCATGTGGACAAAGTTTAAATCGGACAAGTAACCATGCTTCACCTTTGGGTAAGGACGCTGTACAAATTCTTCAAGCTTTTTGAGCAAAATCAGGAATAAACCACGTCCAACTCGGAATCTGTAGCGTTTCCTTAAGAAAAACTTCAGGTCTAGATATGAACAAGGTTTAACTACAGGATTGGTTCTTACAGAATGGGTTTGGGTGCTGCTGCTGCAGGTTTCAACATCAAAGATGCAACTGAATCTGTTAGTCTTTTGCCAACTACTGACAGAAAAGATAGGCAACCATGAACAGCTCAGCGAAGACTAAATCGTCCCCACAGCATTTACTTCTATTAAGTTTATGGACTGGGTTGACGCTTCTATTTTTATATATTGGACTGCTACATAATGAGCTACCGAATAATGAGCTACCGAGGAATGAATTTGAGAAGGATAAACCCATAAAGCAAATCTCATTGTTTTGGTCAGGAATCAGTAGTTTTCTGGTTTTTAAGATGGCTTATAAACTGGCTAAACGTAAGATTAAACACGAAATTCAGTATGAGGCTGAACAAGAGATTCAGCACCAGATTCAACATGAAACTCAACATGAAACTCAACATGAAACTCAACATGAAACTCAACATGAAACTCAGTATGAAATTGAACATGAAACACAACACGAAATTCAATACGAACCAATAGCTCCTATCGAGCAGGTTTCGCAGCTCCTGTCGAGCAAGAGTATCCTAGATCGTCAAGCAGGAATTACACTTCTACAAGAGCTAATCAGTGATGGCGAAGATTTGACGGGACTGCATTTATCTGAGCTGAACTTAACCAGGGTTAATTTAGCGGGAGCCAGTTTATTTGGCACTGATTTAAGCAATACTGACTTGAGTGGTGCTGATTTGAGTGGTGCTGATTTGAGTGGTGCGATTCTTAGTAGCGCTAATCTTGATAGTGCTAACTTGAGTGAGGCTGATTTAAGTGAAGCCAAACTGAATGATGCGAATCTCCATAGAGCTAATCTTGGTAATGCCAAACTCAGGCAATCTGATCTGAGTGGTGCAAATTTGGACGGGGCAAATTTGGACGGGGCTAACCTGAATGGTGCCAATCTTTATGAAACTAACCTGAATAATGCCAATCTAATTGGGGCTAGTCTTCTTGATATCAATTTCTGTAAAACTAACCTCAGAAAAGCAAATCTTTGGAAGGCATTTCTGGATAGAGACAGCCTCAGTGAAGCATTTTTGGGCGGTACTACGATGCCTAACGGCGAACTTGTAAACGGAAGCCGTTCAGACGAATTGAGTGACGAGTAGTACAGTGTCTACTCAAATCTTCATGCTGACGTTGATCGAATCGCTAGATTCTGGCGAACGGGGATCTCAATCCAGAATTCTGCACCTTGTCCAGGTACAGAAAGGCACTTGAGCACTCCACGATGTCTTTCCACCACGATTTGATAGCTGATCGATAGTCCTAAGCCCGTTCCCTTGCCAACGGGTTTTGTCGTAAAAAAGGGATCAAACAGGCGGGAATGATATTCAGATGGAATGCCTGGACCGTTATCACGAATGCGAATGAGGACAGAGTGGGGAGTGGGGAGTGGGGCAGAGACGCGTATAGCCTCCGGTCTCGAAGAAACATGTAGCCTGTCCACAGGACTCTGAATCGCGTCTGTCCGAGGAGTGGGGAGAGCGTGACTTGAGGATTGATGGCTGATGGCTTCTGTATGAATTGTGATCGTGAGGGGGTTCGCTTGAATTTCTGCGGGCGATCGCCGCTGATTGTAAATATCCAACGCATCGATCGCATTACTCAAAATATTCATGAATACCTGATTAAGCTGTCCGACGTAGCATTCGACCAGTGGCAGGTTGCCGTACTCCTTGACTATCTCAATGCCCGGATGGGCGGGGCTGGCTTTAAGGCGATTTTGCAAAATCAATAGCGTGTTATCAATGCCCTCATGAATGTCTACACGCTTCATCTCCGCTTCGTCCAGGCGAGAAAAGTTGCGCAACGACAACACAATTTCGCGAATCCGGTCTGCCCCAATCTGCATCGATTCCAGCATTTGCGGCAAATCGTCTACCAGAAAATCCAGGTCAATTTGCCTGCGATATCGCTGGATTGCCGCGTCGGTGTTGGCATAGGTTTGGTCGTAGAGTTTGACCAAATTCAGCAAATCCCGGGTGTAGTCTGAGGCATGGGGTAAGTTGCCATAGATGAAATTAATTGGATTATTGATTTCATGGGCAATTCCCGCTACTAACTGTCCTAGGCTGGACATTTTTTCGGTCTGGATTAGCTGGGCCTGGGTTCGTTGGAGTGCTTGTAGGGCTTGAGCAGATTTTGCCATTTCCTGGCGTAAGCGCCGCTCGTTGACCGTTACCTGTCCCAGTAGGGCATAGAACGAAATTGTCAAGCGCCCCAGTTCATCCTCCCGGTTCATCAATTCTTCACTCTTGGCGTTCATTTCGGCCAGCCGATTACATTCATCCATGATCGGTTGGATGCGCTGATTCAACCGCTTCACGAATAGAAATACAACAATCCCCTGGACGATGGATGCCCCTATCACCGCTCCCAGAACACCTGCAGCAATGAATCGCCAAACCGAGCCCAGCACGACCACCTCCGGTACGGACGCCATCAAGACCCAATTGTTATTCGAAATTTGTTGGTATGCCCAATATTCAGACTGGCCGTTGTTATCTCGCCATTTCACAACCCCCATTTTCGCCCCACCCTGAATGTTGGTTTGAATCTGCTCCCATAAGCCTTGGTAGTTATTGAGTTCGGGAAACGGCTTTAAACTTAGGGCTTGCTGAGGATTGGGTGGATAAGCAATCAGATTGCCCTTGGAACTCACCAGGCTAAAGTAACCCGCTTCCCGCATCACTGTTACTCCCAGTTTTTTACTAAGAAAGCCCAGCTCCAGATCCTGGCTCAAAACTCCAAGCAGCCGTCTACGCTTGTCATAGAACGGCAGGGAGTAACTGGTACTGACTAAGGTTTGGGGCGGAGTCAGTGACGTTTCGACATACTGTACCGGCTCAATCCAAATTGGCTTGCCAGCTGCGATCGGCTCAGTAAAATAACCAGCCGTGTAATTTTCTGGGCTGGCATCTCCCAACTTAGGCGGTTCAACCGTGCCGCTTTTCTTATCGCGGGCGACATAGGGGTAGGCAAACTTGAGGGCTGGGATGATCAGGCGGTTATCGGGAGGTTGCCCAAATCCTAAGCCCGTTCCCAGGGATGAGGTTTGTAACGCACGGTACATCAGGTCGCTGTAGACCCTCTCCTGGCGTTCTCCGGCATCGTAGAGGGTTTTTACAGCGTCAGCAACGGTTTTGGTGGAATGTTCGAGGGTGTTGAAGTCACCTTCCAAACTCTCGGTTTTGACTTGCAGACTAGAGAGTAATTCTGCTTCGGACTGCCTGACCAGTTCCTGGTAAGACCAGTAGGTGGTACCTAGCAAACCAATCAGAGAGCCGCCCACAATTGAGAGAAACAACCGCGACCCAACCGATCGCAGCAGGGAAAATTTTGGTTTGCGGCGAGGTAGTGCAGAGTCCGAGGTAGTGGACTGCATGATGATTCTCCTGGAACTGAACGAGGCAAAGGCACCTGGATAGGGTGTGTGACAGTCCGCTGCTACAAGTTACTCCAGGCAAGTGGCGAGAGACAAGAGGTAAATAGTGTAGTGAGGCGCTGGGAACTAGGGGCTAGGGCTAGGGATTAGGGGCTAGGGACGGGTTAATCACCTCATCCTTGACCTTTTATCCTTGGTTTGCGGAAAACTAGCTGGCGGCTTTTAGCGTGCTGGAGCGATCGTAGTAGCAGGACAGTAGAGAGTCCATTTTTTCGTGACCGGCAGCGATCGCGCTTACTTTACCGGCCAGTGTTGGATCAATTAGATGTTTGAGGGGTTGCTCAACGCGGTTGAAGTGTTGCATGGCTTCGGCTGCGGTGCGATCCCACTCTGGGTAGTAGTGGAGAATATCATCCGGCATCACTTTGATTCGGGTGGTGCCGATTTCTGGGAAGCAGTAGAAGGGTTTGTCCAGATTAAAATAGCCATAATCATCTGTGATTTCGTCACCAGGGTAGAGGTCCCGAGCGGCCAACTCAAATTTGTAGGGGGTGGCAATGAGCGTTGAGTTGAAGCTGTGGTTGACGTAGCGGGCGATATCCCAACAGAGGATGTATTGCCCGTGCTCATCGCGGAAGCAGTATTTCAGGAGGCGATCGCGCAGAATCGAATCCAGCGAAGCGATATACCCCTCATCAAATTTCTGATCCAACTCGTCCAAAATCCAGGTAATTGTTCCCTTAGGAATAAATTTTGTTGCAAACACACCATAACCAATGGATTCATTGATGAATCGAAGTTCTGTGTGCGGATGCATCATTGCTCAGTTGGGAACTGTCTTACAGTGAAAGCGCGATGATAGCATGTGGCTAACCAACTCTCTTTAAAGTTCCCATGATGCGACGATCAATGATTATTCACGGCCGAGATTCAAACTTGGCTTTTGCAGCTTGAAGTTTTGCTCGAAGAGTTTCTTGTCCAGGTTTCGGGGGTTAGGCTGCAAGCCGAGCAATGAGATCACGATTTCTTTCTTCGTAGTATTGACGAAGCTCTTCAGCTTCTTTGAGGACGATCTGATACTCGGCTTCAACGGCAGTACGATTTGCCTCAATGTAAGCTAATAAGTTTCATCTAAACTCAATAACCTTCCTCTTCGTACTCTGGAGTTTTCGTTTTTTCAGGAATATTGATGCGGGGTGCTTGATAGGACTTGGGTTCCTGGTCTGCCCAAACATCCTCCTCAATATCTTCGTATTTATCGTCGTACTGGTTGTCGTAATCGTCGCTGTATTCCCCTGGCTTGTAGGGTTGGGGTTCCTCTACATAGTCGCGCTGGTATTTATCCCGTGTGGTTTTCTCGCTCCAGTTTTCCTCTTCGTCCTCTTCGTCGTAGTAAAGCGGCTCTGCACGACGTTCCTGTTGCCGCAACTGGCGAGGTTCAGGCTCTCCCCAATTGTCATCATCCCAGGTTTCTTGAACGACAGGTTCCTTCTGCCGAATGGGAGTGTTGACCGGAGTGCGCAGTCCCGTCCCAAGCTGATTGTCGGTTCGGATGGGAACCACGTACTCGTCTTCGCCATCCCGCTCCCAGGGTGCTTTGCCAATCCCTAAGCGTTCCAGGACGCCCACTGAGAGCTGCACCAGACGCTCTTCGGCTCCTTCAAACACAATCAAGCGATCGGGACCACTGCTGACAATTTCATCGATCGGCAACTCATAGGTGCTGACCACCTGGTCGGGAATTAGCGGGATCCCAAAGGAGGCAATGATCAGCGAGGCCACACGGCCGTCGTCCACATCAAATTTGAACCCGCGCACTTTACCGAGCAGGTCACCCGTTTCGGTAATCACCTCGCAGTTGATTAGATTGCTGTAGGACTCGGTGTCCAGGTCTTCAATCACATCTTCATCGTCTACCAGGATGACATCGCCAATTTGGCGGATGCTGCTCAGGAGCATGGGCTGGGGAGTGCCATAGAACAGACTTGGGCGAAGGCTCAACGCCACAACTTTCTGCTGATCAATATCAACCCAGAGCTGGCTGACCACCCCCAATTTTCTGCCAGTGTTGCGGGTGACAACCAGGGTGCCAAGGAGGTCTGAGCGTTGGCGGATTTCTTCAGATGCCATTATGTTCCGAATCCTGATTCGTGAATCCTGCTAGATGATATCAAATCATACTGACGCACTCTGGGGTGTTAAATCTATCCCCAAAACCTGAGTGAACGCACCACGAGCTTGGGTAACGCCGATTTGACGTTGAGCACATTCAATCATCGGTCGCCGGAGGCTGACAACAATAAATTGGGCCTGCTGCGATTGCTGTTTGATCATTCTAGCTAATCGCTCTACGTTTGCCCCATCCAGGAACATATCGACCTCATCGAACGCATAGAACGGCGAGGGGCGGTAGCGCTGCAGGGCAAAGATGAAGCTGAGTGCCGTGAGGGATTTTTCTCCTCCGGACATGGAAGCCAGTCGCTGCACAGGTTTGCCTTTAGGATGGGCAATCAGGGTCAGCCCACCATTGAAAGGGTCTTGGGGATCATCGAGTTGGAGACGCCCATCACCCTCGGAGAGGGTGGCGAAAATTGACTGGAAGTTCTCGTTGACGGCATCGAAGGCTTCTTTGAATGCCCGTTGTCGCAGGGTGGTGAAGTTCTCGATCCGCAGCAGCAGTTCAGTGCGTTCTTCTTCCAGCGTGCGCAGTTTTTCGCTCAGTTCTTCCAGTCGAGCTTGAGTGCGCTCGTATTCTTCGAGGGCCAGCATATTGACCGGTTCCATTGCCTGCAGGCGTTTTTGCAGCGATCGCAGTTCCTGCTGTAGCTGCTCCAGTCCAACCGTATCCGGCACTTCGGGAAGGGGATCGGGCAGATCTACTTGCTGGGTTTGCACCTGCTCCTGTAAGGCAGCTAGCTGATTTCGACGGGTGTGTTGAGTTTCCTGAATTTTTTGGCGATCCCATTCCCGCTGCTGCTGTTGAGTTTGACGTTCGCGGTGCTGACGTTCGGCGCGATCGCGGTGCTCCTTCTCAGCTCCCAGACGGTGTTCGAGTTCTGCCAGTCCCGTTCGAGTTTCTGAAATCTGAGTGTTGATTGCGGATTGTTGATTGCGGATTGTGGATTGCTGTTGCAGTTGGCTGGTCTGTTGCGATCGCTGCTCTTGCTGCCGATCGTGCCACTGGTGAATTTTCTCTTGTAGCCGTTGGTGTTGGTTTTCCAAATCTTGTCGGCGTTGCTCAACGGTACGCACGGCCAGTTCTTTCTGGTTCAGGTCGGCTTCCTGTTCCCGTAGTGTGGTTTGCAGTTGCTGCCACTCGCTGTGGGCGTGGGACTGTTCCAGCTCTGCCAGCGCTTGCCGAAGGGACTGTAATTGCTCTTCCTGGGTGGGAATTTCGTGATCTAAGGCTTGAAGCCGAGCCTGGGCGGTGCTCAGTTCTTGAGTGTTCTGGTCGAGCTGAGTGCGAATTTGAGTCAGGCTAGTATTCAGGTTTTGGAGTTCTTTAGCCAACTGGTCTGCCTGGAGCTGGCTTTCCCGGTGCTGTTGGCGGGTTTCAGTAAGTTCCTGCGTGCGTCTCTTGACCAGGTTGGTGGCGCGGAAAATGCTGTTTTCGCAGTGGTTCAGGATGCGCTCAATTTCCTGGAGGCGATCGCGCAGCGCCACAACTTCCGCCGATTCGCTGGTGTCTGCGGTGCCGAAGTGGAGAGACTGGCGGGTGTTGCTACTGCCGCCCATCATGGCTCCGGAGGTTTCCAGCAGTTCGCCGTCCACCGTCACCATGCGATAATCGCCCAGATAGCGACGGGCATCGCTGAGGGTCTCGAACACCAGCGTGGAGCCGAAGACGTAGGCGAACACATCTCGATAGCGATCGTCGAACTCAATCAGGTCATAGGCATACCCTACGCAGCCAGTCAGCGATCGCAGGGTGTTTCTGGAAAGACTGCGTCCGGGCTGAATTTTGTTCAAGGGCAGAAACGTGGCTCTTCCTGCCTTGCGCTGCTTCAACAGCTCAATCCCCGCCGCTGCGACGCCGTCATCTTCCACGACGAGATTTCCCAGCCGCGCTCCCGCTGCCGTTTCTAGCGCTACTTGATAGCGGGGATCGACGCGACCCAGTTGCGCAACCAGTCCGCACACACCCGGTAGATCCATCTGCAAAATGAGCTGGGTGGCGTGGGTTCCCTGTGCTTCCTGTAATGCCTGGGTCTGGGCTTCCAGCTTATCGAGCCGCCGCTGTTTGTCCCGCTGCTCACCCAGAAGGCGAGTTTGGGTTTCCTGCTGAATTTGCAGCTCTTGTTCGGCTGCCAATAGAGCAGTTGCAAGGGATTGGATGTCTTGCTGAGACTCAATTAATCGCGTCTGTACGTCGGTTTGTTGAGTTTGTTTTTCGGTGAGTTGCTGCTCCAGGGTCTGTTGGGATTGGGTCTGCTCTTGGAGCTGGCGATCGAGTTGGCGGGTGCGTTCCCGCAGTTGAGCCTGTTCGGTGCGCTGCGGTTCCAGGGTTCCCAGCAACGCATCAATCTGATGGCGCAAGCCGGTTTGCTCCTGCACCCAGGCTTCAGCACTGGCCGCAGAAGCGTTTGCCGCTTCTCGACTCTGCTCCAGGAGCTGTTGAGCGTGATCCCGTTCTTGCCGTAGAGAGACGAAATCGTGGGACTCTAGACGATGCTTCTCCTGGGCGATCGCCTCTAGTTGCTGCTGATAGTCCTGAAGTTCCTGTTGAGTCCGTGCCACGTTGGTGACCAACTCACGACTGGCAGTTTGTAAGTCCTGTTCTTGACGCTGAAGCTGGCGCAGTTCGGCTTCGCGGGTTGCCAACGTTGCCTGCAGAGCCAATAGCTCCTCTTCTCCCAGAGCTTTGACACGGGCGTTGAGCTGTTCCAGTTCTGCTGTGGATTGCTGGATCTCGGTTGCCAGGGTTGCCAGTTGGTCGTTGAGAGTCGCGATCGCCCGCTCATCCGCCGCAATCTGCTCCCGCAGGTGCTGCATCGCCTGAACTGACTGCCGATGCTGGATTACTGCTTCCCACTGCTCTTTAGTTTGCAGTTCCCGACGCAGCTTCTGGTATTTCTCGGCTTTGATCCGATCCTGAGCCAGGCGATCGCGCTGATCGATCAGCTCCCGCTCGACAATGTGATACTTGTCCTCCCAGTCTTTGACGGCATCCAGTTTTTCTTTGGCCTGAGAAATCTTGCGATCGAAGGTCGCCACCCCGGCCAGCTCATCAATAATCTCGCGCCGCTCCCGCGAGTTCATCGAAATAATTCGGGTTACATCCCCCTGCAACACAACGTTGTAGCCCTCTGGGTAAACGCGCAGGCGGTTTAACGCTTCATGCAGGTCTGTGAGCGTGCAGGGATCCCCATTGATGTAGTAGTTGGAGGTATAGGTTCCTTGCTGAGTTACACGCAGTTTACGGGTCACGCTCCACTCGCGGATCCCGTTGGGTTGCCCCTGCTGACCAGACCCGTTCGGAGTCGCGCCGTTACCCAAATGACCATTCGATTCTGCAAGTTTCGATTCTGCAGATTCAAGTGCCCCCGGTTCAGTTGCCTGAAGTGAGCCATTGCCGGCCACCGCGCTTTCAATCTCGTCTTCAAGCGCCGGTGGCTCATCCGTAAGATCAAAGGTAACAGTGACGCTGGCTTCAACCGTGGATCGATTTCGCGCCGCCTGGGTTTGATTGACCAGGTCTGGCAATCGCTCTGCCCGCATTCCCTTGGAACCTGCTAACCCCAAGCAAAACAGCAACGCATCAATCAGATTGGACTTTCCAGAACCATTGGGTCCTGAAATCACAGTAAAACCTGGCAGCAAGGGAACTGCCACCTTGCCGCCAAAGGACTTGAAATTAGAAAGTTCCAGGCGCTTGATGTACACAGGCTACCCAGGTTGGGTCTAAAAGGGTGGTCTAGAAAATCAGAGTTCAGTGTAACCGCTAGGGAATGGCTTGAATAGAATTTTCGCCATTCCTTCAACTTATAGCCTTTCGACTTATAGCACAGGTGCGAACAAGTGTTCTAAGTTGGTGATTTTCTTTTTTAGGACTGGGCCCCGATGCCAATGATATTGCGGCGATTCCCGATCCCAACTCCCTGATTGTGCTGCCCTGGCAACCGAATGTGGCCTGGGTCGCCAGCGATGTCTATCTCGACGGCAAACCCTTTGCTTCAGCACCTCGAATCATTTTTAAGCAAGTCTTGCAACATTGTGAAAGCTTAGGCTATCGCTACAAGACCGGCGTAGAAGCCGAGTTCATGTTGCTCAAGCAGGGCGACAACGGCGGCTATCAGATCGCCGATTCGCTAGATGTGGCAGTCCGGCCGTGCTACGACCAGCTCAACCTGATGCGTCAGTTTGACTTGATTGCCACTGTTGTCCGCTACCTGGAGCAGCTTGGCTGGGAACCCTACCAGTGCGACCATGAAGACGCCAATGGGCAGTTTGAAATTAACTGGACTTATAGTGATGCGCTGACGACCAGCGATCGCCACGTTTTCTTCAAGTACCTGGTCAAGACCCTGGCAGAACAGCGCGGGTTGACAGCCACCTTCATGCCCAAACCGTTCAGTCATTTGACGGGTAACGGCGCACACCTGCACATGAGCCTATGGGCGAATGGTTCCAATGCCTTTGCCGATCCCAACGGTGAAATGGGGCGTATCGGACATCGGCTACGAGTTTATGGCTGGGGTAATGACCCATGCGCGGGGACTGACGGCACTCTGCAATCCAACCATCAACTCCTACCGCCGTTTAGGAGCTACGACGACTACCTCTGGCAGCACCTGGAGTCCCCGCTATGTGTCCTATGGCGGCAACAACCGTACCCACATGATCCGCATCCCAGAAGGGGGCAGGTTTGAGTGTCGCCTGATCGATGGATCGGTCAACCTGTACTTAGCTCAAGCAGGACTGCTTGCTGCCGGACTAGACGGGATTACAGAGCATCGCCAGGCGGGTAAACGAATTGACACCAATATGTTTGTGCATGGCTCCGAGTTTACGGATTTGCCAATCCTACCCACCAGCTTGCTCGAAGCGCTGCACAGTCTGGAACACGATGAACTGCTGATGGCAACGCTGGGCGAACAAGCCGCAAAGACCTATCTCGATTTCAAGTTTCAAGAGTGGGATGAGCACAATGCTGAAATTACCAATTGGGAACTGCAGCAGTATGTGAATTGTTGAAGCTAGCGTGCGGTCTCCTTACCAACCGAAAACCTTACCAACCGAAAACAGAGTAGAACGATCTGGCTTCAATCATCTCCTGCAGCTGCATAGCAGGCACCTGTGGCGAACTGGAGGTTTTGGGATGGCTTCTGAGGCAGCTCCAACACGCGTTTCAGTACAGAGAGCTGTGTTGCTAAACCCACCATACAATTTCACAACGCTGAGTCGCATTCGTATATCAGGGCTGACGAACCAAAACCGTTCAATGGCGCTCATAATTTCATAATCTGTGGTTAGCAACAGTCCGCCTGCATCGTTCATTTGGTAGCGACCCACAACTGGCATAATTTCGGCATAGCCTCGTTCTCGCAACAGCCTGCCCCGGCAGGGAGTGTCGGCATCGGGCACGATCGCAAACACGGTTTTACCCTCGTGGATATCATCCTCTCGATAGTCCCACTGCATCGTGCCCTTCCATGCACAAGCGAACCGCCTACAGAAAGGTTGGGATCGATCTGATGCATCTGGCATAACTCAATCACATCCGGATGAGCGGCAGCAAGGAATTCTACCTCAATCTCGGAATCTCCCATTTCTGCTCTTTGAAAAACAAGGTGGTGGGTCATGCGATGCGATCGCCACTGGCCTGCACTAAATTGAAAAAACTCAATTATATCCATTGAATAAACCTCTAAATAAACCTTACAGACGTTTCACATCGGCGTTGCTGATTCTGGGTATGAAAAAGTGCTGTATGCTCGAAACTTCATTTCGATTCATACTGCTTTTCAGCAATGCTTTCACATCAGACCCCGTGGGTAACTTTTTCCAAAAAGATTTCACTGTTGTAATCGTAGGCATGCCAAACCTGTAGCTTCAACAGATCACACGTTGAGGAGCCATCCGCTAAACAATAAGCAACGCCATGACCTGGGCAGTAGATATACTGCTCATCATGAAATCCATCGATCAAATTAATTTCCATATGGGGACAAATTGCACTCACCGCTTGTAGCCCACTTGCATTTCTAATCACAATAACGCTTTCATTTTGCAAATTAACCAACATCTTTTCGCCCAGGTTAATAGTGTCAGAGCTGCACAGAGCAATAGGCGTTCTATCCGAAATATCAGAATTTAACTTAACGGATATGCGCTTCTCCACATGAGGTTTTTGTTTGCCTTTATGCAACACGTCGAAATGATCTCGCATTGAAACCTTGATCAGATTTTCCCAGTCTCCTTTTGCAATATCTCTAGATGAGTGAAATCCTGTTCCTCTTTCATGAAGAGCATCAGAATTAAACTTAAGCTGAAGATAGATTTGGGAAATGACTGCAATTCTTGTGTAGCCAGAAATATTTAAGTGACTGCTGTGCAGCATGTCATAGTTAAAGAGCAAAATGCTTCCATCTGGAACATTTATTTTATGAGGCTTTGTGACGGTGATTCCAAAAGGAAGGTAGCTAGAGCTAGCTGCAATATTCCGATAATCAATCGCTTGTCCAAAAAAATCAGGATACAAAACGACACCATTATCTTCTCTGGCACCTTCAATTGCCCACCAAAGAGTGATTCCACCTAAGGGTGCTCCATACCAACTGTCTACATGCGGTTGGTGAAATCTGGCGGCATACGGTTGCTTCGCGATGCGCTCAAAGCCTTTGTAGGTTTCTAAAATTTGCTTCTGACGAGATTGAATAAATGTTTGAATCTTGCCAACTACAACTTTCGCCAATGACTTAACTGTCTTTGCAAAGACATCAATCTTCAAGCCCCCTGGCTTCATTTTCACTTGCCTTAATTGCCAGTTGCGCTCTTCTTCTGAAACTATTTTTTTTCTTAGCTCACTGTACTTCTGATGGTAGTCTTCATTAGTAACTTTCGATCGAATTGCCACTTTATAGGGATAGCTTATTTTGAAGGCAAACGGATTTTTTCCATGAAGAATTCATCCGAAATCTTCAAATTATTTTTACCGACAGAGAAAGTCAGCTGAAGCACAATTTCTTTGATATGGTGACTTCCCTTAATCAACAAATCCAGATCAGCAAGTTTGTCTGCAGGAAAGTACTCGTGCAGTTTACACAAGCCATGCTTCTCAACCAACTGACGACACTTAGCCCCCTCCAATTTTTCGATTCCGTCTAGCATGACTTGTTTGACAGCATCATGTAATTCCTTTTTGTTCTTAAAGTCATTGAGAACAAAGTAGTGTTCCCCATCAAGTAGATCTTCTAAGATCTGATTAGAACTCTGAGTCTTTTCAGAAATTTCAACTGTTGTTTTCATAGGTAGCTCAACTTAGCTAGTACAATTTTTCCAGCAAAAACTTCGACCTCGGCTTGACCGAATTCGTTACAGGAGAATCTCACATTTCTGTTTTATTTTCTGGGTTGGATCGGCAATACTTGTCCAATTCAGAACACAGGAATATGACTGTTCGTTACCAATTTAGCAACGAAATTAAACAAGGGTTTAAGCCCTCGTTGGATAAACGCTGACTCTCAGCAAAATCAAATTGATTGGTTTACAACGAGGACTTTTAAACCCTTTTATCTAAACAGAGGGATTGAACCTTAAAAAAACATTTTAGAGGTTAGATATAAAGAAGTTCTGAAGAGATCGAACATCTTATCCTTGCAACAACCCTGGGGAAAATAGCGGTTACTGTGTGGGTTGTGCCTCAGCAGGAGTTACTTGAGACTCTGTAGAGGTTGGCTGAGTTTCTACGGTAACGCGCTTATAGCCAGCAGTATTCAGGAGTTGAGTGACAACGAGTTTGGCGCGATCGCTGGCTCGCTCCAGCAACCTCTGTTCGTGGGCAGCCGCTTCAATTTTTTTGAGGGCTCTTGCTGCGCCAGGGATTGCAATTCGGGCCCGGTATCGGGGCCCAATCCCAGGAAGCCGCGATCGTAGTCGTAGACCTGGGATCGATTCACATCAATTTTGCTGTTTAAAATGCGCGGGGGCGGCAATTGAATGCGAATGCTGTCGCCTGCGACCTGCACATTGTTCGTTGTCAACTGGCTCAGGTCAACGCCTGCCTGCACTTCCCCATAGGCAATGTAGAGCAGTTTAGTTTTGCCGATCACTATCCCGCTCAATGCCGCATTTTGCTCTGTCGGCACAACGGCTTGCATGGTAAACGCAGCAGTGGTCAGTTCACTCGCATCCCGCACCTGTTGCACGACCAGGGATTGCACATCGATTTGGGGTTCGGGTTGAGGTGGATTGAGCAGGGTGCTGAACGAGGTGAGCAGGCGATCGGACAGTTGCCCAGTTCCAAACCCAATCAGCAGCGCGGCTGCAAAGGCTCCTCCCGTCACCATCCACATCAGGCTTCTAAACAAACCGTTGCCCCCTTGTTGCCTGTAGTTTTCCTCTCTCACATTTTTGCCCTCGTCATGACAACTTGAATCCGAACAAATTAAACCTTGTCCACATCCAGACCTGGAGTTTTTCTGAAGGGAAAGCTACAGATTCTGAGCTGGACGCGGTTTACCTGGGTTTAGACAGATTAGCATAGTAGATAAGACGGGTTTGGACGCTTCGTGTCGTTATAGATGGCTTTGGGGGACTGATGGCATACAGCGATTTCAAAACGATTGAACAAGCGGTTACGATCCTGGACTTGATAGTTGAGGATATTCCTCATCTGTTTAGTCAAGTTCCTCCCATCGAGCCTTCAGAACGTCTTAAAGAAACATTAAACGAAACCTTAGATCTGGCATCTAGCATCAGCACTGAAAAAGCGCGTTCTGAATTAATTCTTACACCAATTTTACTAGAAATACGTCGTATTTTTGATAGCCAAATCGGTTATTTTTCAGGCAATACATTCAATGTCGAAGAATCAAAAGGGCTGACTGGAGCCTGTGATTTTATTTTGAGCGCATCGGCTAACCAATCCCTGGTGACTGCTCCAATCTTGACAGTAGTAGAAGCAAAAGATAACGACATTCGGATTGGACTGGGGCAATGTATTGCACAAATGGTTGCGGCTGATTTATTTAATACTCGGAAAGGGCAAGAAGAGCTGGTTGTCTATGGGGCCGTTTCAACGGGCACAAATTGGAAGTTTCTAATGCTACAAAATAAACTAGTCAAAATCGATCTGACTGAATATTTTGTTACTCAGCTAAATCAAATTCTAGGCATTCTGGCTGAACCATTTAAGCTTTATTTCGCTGGCTCTCCACTCTAACGTAAAATCACCTTAAAATCGGGGTGAAAGATACATTGTGGGTAGCATGAAGCGGATTGTTTTGATTGCTGGGTTTGAGTCCTTCAATGCCGATTTGTATCGACAATCAGCTCAGTTGGCACAATCGCGCTGTCCGGAGTTGGACATTCGCGTGTTTAGCGATCGCGACCTTGCTGCCGACCCTGCCATTATAGAAGCCGCACTCCAGGATACTCAGGTCTTTTTTGCCAGCCTGCTATTCGACTATGACCAGGTGATTTGGCTGCGCGATCGCGTCCAGCACATCCCCATCCGGCTGATCTTCGAGTCTGCCCTGGAACTGATGAGCCTGACCCAACTGGGCAAATTCGCGATCGGCGACAAACCCAAAGGGATGCCCAAGCCGATTCAATTCATCCTCAGCAAATTCAGCAGCGGTCGCGAAGAGGACAAACTGGCAGGCTACCTCAGCTTCCTCAAAACCGGCCCCAAGCTACTCAAATTTGTGCCCGTCCAGAAAGTCCAGGATCTGCGCAACTGGCTAATTATCTACGGCTACTGGAACGCTGGTGGCTGCGAGAATGTTGCTGCTCTCTTCTGGACCCTGGCAGAGCACTATCTCAACCTGACCGTCGGCGACATCCCCCCACCCCTGGAAACCCCCAACATCGGACTCCTGCATCCTGATTACATCGGCTACTTTGAATCGCCACGAGAGTATTTGGAATGGTATCGGAGCAGAGGTCAGGGACCAGGGGTCAGGGGTCAGGGGCCAGAATCTCCTCACTCCTCACTCCTCACTCCTCACTCCTACGTTGCCATTCTCCTCTACCGCAAACACGTCATCACCAAGCAATCCTACATCCCGCAACTGATTCGTGCATTTGAGCAGGCTGGACTGATTCCGTTGCCGATTTTCATCAATGGCGTGGAAGGACATGTTGCTGTGCGGGATTTGATCACGACGGAGTACGAGCAGCAGCAACGACAGCAGGGGATGAACGAAATGCCGTCGTTGTCGAGTGCAGCGGTGCGGGTAGACGCGATCGTCTCCACGATTGGGTTTCCCCTCGTCGGCGGGCCAGCCGGATCGATGGAAGCCGGACGCCAGGTGGAAGTTGCCAAGCGGATCCTGAGCGCCAAAAATGTGCCGTACATCGTCGCCGCCCCGCTGCTGATTCAAGATATTCACTCCTGGACCCGGCAGGGAATCGGCGGACTACAGAGCGTCGTGCTGTATGCCTTGCCAGAACTGGATGGCGCGATCGACACCATTCCCCTCGGCGGTTTAGTCGGCGAAACCATTTACCTGATTCCCGATCGCGTCAAACGTCTCACCGAACGCCTCAAACACTGGATTGCCCTGCGTCGCGCCCCTGCCGCCGATCGCCGCATTGCCATCATCCTGTATGGGTTCCCACCCGGCTACGGAGCCACCGGAACCGCTGCCCTGCTGAACGTACCGCGATCGCTGCTCAACCTCCTGCACGCCCTCAAAGACCAGGGCTACACCGTCAGCGACCTGCCTGAAGATGGAGAAGCGTTGATTGAATGGGTGAAGCAAGCAGATGAGGAGATGGGAAGACGGGGGGATAAGGGGGATGAGGGGAATGAGGGGGATGAGGAGATTTCTCAATCTAAAATCCAAAATCTACAATCTAAAATCGCCGCGTCTGCCACAGTCAACGTTCGCACCTTAGAGGACTGGCTCGGCTACCTGCGCACCTCCTGGATTGAGCGCTGCTGGAAATCGCTCACGGATACTGGCATCAAAACCCTGGGCGATGAATTCCTGATCGGGGGCATACAACTGGGTAATATCTGGATTGGCGTGCAGCCACCCTTGGGCATTTCTGGTGATCCGATGCGGTTGATGTTTGAGCGAGATCTCACGCCCCACCCGCAGTATGCTGCCTTCTATAAGTGGTTGCAGGAGAAGTTTCAAGCGAATGCGATCGTTCACTTCGGGATGCACGGTACGGTGGAATGGCTGCCCGGCTCCCCCCTCGGCAACACTGGCTACTCCTGGTCAGACATTCTGCTCGGCAACCTTCCCAACCTGTATATCTATGCGGCAAACAACCCCTCCGAATCCATCCTGGCAAAGCGACGCGGTTACGGAGTATTGATTTCTCATAACGTACCGCCCTACGGTCGTGCCGGACTCTACAAAGAATTAGTCGCACTACGAGAGTTAATTGCTGAATATCGAGAAGACCCAGACAAGAACTACACCCTCAAAGCAGCCATCTGCAAGAAAATCGTCGATTCCGGCTTAGATGCTGACTGCCCCTTTACAGATGCCAAACGCTTAGGAATTGAATTCACCCCCGAAAACGCCAACTTGTTCAGTGCAGACGTGTTCAACCGTTACCTGGTCAAGCTCTACGAATATCTGCAAATCCTAGAAAATCGCCTCTTTTCATCGGGATTACATGTGTTAGGCGAACCCCCTACCTCAGAGGAGCTAGAAAACTACCTCGAAGCCTACTTTAGCAACGGATGGGAAACGGATGAAACGGATAGGTTAACTTCATCCGCTTCATCCGTTAGCGAATCCGCTGCCAATATTCGCGACCTCCTGCTCCGCAACACCGACGAACTCACCAACCTGCTGCGCGGACTCAACGGTGAATACATTCCTCCCGCTCCCGGCGGCGACTTGCTCCGCGATGGTTCCGGTGTACTGCCGACCGGACGCAATATCCATGCCCTTGACCCCTACCGAATGCCGTCGCCTGCCGCCTATGAACGGGGACGAGTGATCGCCCAAAAAATCATTGCTCAACACCTCCAGGAACACCGCACGTACCCCGAAACCGTTGCCGTCATGCTCTGGGGCTTAGATGCCATTAAGACCAAAGGGGAATCTCTGGGCATTCTACTGGAGTTAGTGGGTGCAGAACCGGTCAAAGAAGGCACCGGACGCATCGTTCGCTATGAGCTAAAACCTCTGGAGGAGGTGGGACATCCCCGCATCGACGTGCTGGCCAATCTTTCTGGCATCTTCCGCGACAGCTTTGTGAACATCATTGAGCTGTTGGATGACCTGTTTCGGCGTGCCGCTGAAGCCGATGAGCCAGATGACCAAAACTCCATTCGCAAGCATGCCTTAGCACTGCAATCCCAGGGCATCGAGAATGTTTCCGCTCGTCTGTTCTCCAATCCGGCTGGGGACTTTGGCTCGCTCGTCAATGATCAGGTCGTCGCCTCGAATTGGGAATCCAGCGACGAACTGGCCCAAACCTGGCAGGGGCGTAATGCCTTCAGCTTCGGCAGGCAGGATAAAGGACAGTCCCGGCCCGAAGTGTTGCAAACTTTGCTGAAAAGCTGCGATCGCATCGTCCAGGAAATTGACTCCGTAGAATACGGTCTCACTGATATCCAGGAGTATTACGCCAACACGGGCGGCTTGAAAAAGGCTGCTGAACAGCAACGGGGCAAGAAGGTAACCGCCAGTTTTGTGGAAAGCTTCTCCAAAGACACCACCCCCCGCAACTTGGAAGACCTCCTGCGCATGGAATATCGCACCAAATTGCTCAATCCTAAATGGGCTGAGGCAATGGCCGCTCAAGGATCTGGCGGTGCTTACGAAATCTCTCAACGAATGACGGCGCTAATCGGCTGGGGCGGCACAACCGATTTCCAGGAATCCTGGGTGTATGACCAGGCCGCCGATACCTACGCCCTTGATCCAGCCCTGGCCGAACAACTCCGCAAAGCTAACCCCGAAGCCTTCCGCAATATCATTGGCAGAATGCTTGAGGGCCACGGTCGCGGTTTCTGGAATGCCAACCCAGAAAGGCTAGAAAAACTGCGACAACTCTATGATTTAACCGATGAGGAACTCGAAGGTGTGAACGTTTAGAGGCAACTTAATAAAGGGAATTCTGTATGCGCAATTCTCAACTTTCAACTTTCAATTCTCACCTTCTGCCTACTGCCATTCCTTGGAAACAATTTTCTTACTTTGCTCTAACTTCTGTTCAACTGTGCGGATTAACGTATACAAATCTCTGTACTCAGATAGTCTGTCACTTTCCGCCAGTGTGACATCCACCAGTTCACCTTTTCGAGAAATCGGTTGAATGGTTGGATCGTTTGACGTTTCTTCAGCTTTAGATGTAGAAGAAACCAGAGATTGTAAGTCTTCGTGTTCCAATAGTTTTTCCAGTTCAGTCAGTGCTGCTTTCGCCCGCGAAACTTTTTGCACCAGAACCTGAACCACCCCTGCTTCTCCTTGTGCCAGTTTTACCAGGTCTTCAATACAGGATCTGAGCCGGTTTGCTGTATCGCTCATACGGCGACCTGCCTCAAGGGTTTGATTGCTCAACTGTGCAACCTCAGAAGCAACCCGACTAAACCCGTCTAATTCACTACTGTTGAACCGGTTTGCCAAAATGGCCGTATGTAATCCCAAAAATTGACTTTGCTTACCAACTTGTTTAATTAAGTCGGAGGCATTGTGCATCGTCTCTAATTCCTTTGCCATCATTTTGCTAATTGCAACCAGATGATCCGTGTTGTAATGAATCGCGTTGACCATTTCCTGAGTTGCTTGAAAAACATGGGTGCCCTCTGATGAGAGGAGTTGCCCAACTTGAGTAAAACGTTGATTGATCTGAGCAAATTTTTCAGCCTGTTGGCGTAATTCAGTTTGCTGACTTTCTGAGAGCTGGTTGTGTTCCTGAACACTATTCTTTTGAGTTTCTAGAGCTTGATAATATCGTTTAGCTTTTGTATGTTCCTGCTGAAATTTTTCCAAATAACCTTGGAGTTGAAGTTGTTGTCGTTGAACAGTTTTATTGACTAAAGTAAAGATCTGAGAATAGGCTAGAAGTAAAACTTGTAAATCTAATAAACGTTTATCTGCATTTTTAAAAGTAATCACAACCGGCTCATAAACGATTTCTCGAGGACGACGAAGTGCCCGTTCAACAGCTTCATGGATCTTGCAACTTTCTGGTAACTCTAATGGTTTTACTTTGACCCAATTTAGAAGTGCCTGAATAATAGGACGGTGGAGATACGCTTCAGATTCATGAGAAAGTCTGATTCGTTCAATAAACTTCTTGCGGGAAATCATACCCACAACTCGTGAGTTGTCTGTAATGATCACTCCTGGCAGGTTTTGCTCTCGTCTAAACTTTTCCGCAACAGCACGACATAAGGTAGTGTAGTGAACTTGGCAGTCATAGAGGGGAAGATTTCCCACAGTAGACTGGGGTGTCAATGGGAACCGATTGATCATTTGTTTATACACCCTATGAAGCGAACAAAGCAAAGTAGCTCTTCACAATTTTCTGTAGAAATGTATCCTACCGATTTCTGCATGCTACTTAAACCTTAGTCCACGTCCAGACCCGAAGTTTTTCTTAAGGGAAAGCTACAGATTCCGAGCTGGACACGGTTTAGAAATACTTTGTACAGTATGTTCATTAGGTCACTTAAGAAGACGGAGTTTTCAGGCACACATTTCAAACTAGAAATTGAGGTAGGGAAAACTTCCTACAATGCCTATAGCTACAATGCCTATAGAAAGATTACCGCTGACTTTTATTTAGCACATTAACTGAAACAAGAATGAAGCGGAGTAGAACACGGAAGCTGTACTTTTCAAAGGTTATCAGAGTTTAAAGAAATTGGCTCTTGCGTGAAGACACGGAAAAGCAAGAATTGCGTGAAGACATACGAAATTCAAAGTGGCACAGGGATTGATGCACTAGCGGTCGTTGAACAACTAAACCAGAACCCGATTGGGAGCAGGTTTTGATTCGGATGCGGGCGACTTCTTTGAATTACCGCAACCTTGTTGTGGTGCAGGGTGGGTATGGTAGTCAACAGAAATTTCCGCTAATTCCGTTGTCAGATGGTACTGGAGAGGTTGCGGCAGTGGGAGCAGGGGTAACACGCGGGTAAAGGTGGGCGATCGCGTTGCTGGTATCTTTGTGCAGGATTGGATTTCGGGTGGATGACGGGATGAAGAAAGTATCGTTATCAATGCCCGTCTACTTTGTTTACCCTTCCAAATCCTTGTGGTTAACTAAGACAGACTCGTTAGAATACGGTAGAAGAGTATTGCAAACCTGATGTAGTCCAAACAAAATGCGCTATAGGGGTTGCTGTTAGGGTACTTTAGTCTAAGCCCGTAAGAATTACAACGATTCATTTAATTTTATTGCTGACTGAGCAACTGATTATGACTAACGTGCCCGTTTCCCGGATTCGCAACTTTTCGATCATTGCCCACATCGACCACGGTAAATCAACCCTGGCGGACCGGTTGCTTCAGGTAACAGGTACGGTTGCCGCACGGGAAATGAAGGAGCAGTTTCTGGACAACATGGAACTGGAACGGGAGCGGGGCATTACCATCAAGCTTCAGGCAGCCCGGATGGATTACACTGCCCGTGATGGACAGCAGTATGTTTTGAATCTAATTGACACCCCAGGGCATGTGGATTTTTCTTATGAGGTGTCGAGATCGCTGGCCGCTTGTGAAGGCGCATTACTAGTTGTGGATGCGTCTCAAGGCGTAGAAGCTCAAACCCTGGCAAATGTCTACCTGGCACTGGAACACAATCTGGAAATTATCCCTGTCCTGAACAAAATTGACTTGCCGGGAGCAGAACCGGATCGGGTTCGGAAAGAGATTGAAGATATCGTTGGGCTGGATTGCAGTGGTGCGATTCTGGCATCGGCAAAAGAAGGCATCGGTGTGGATGAGATTCTGGAATCCATTGTGCATCTAGTGCCCCCCCCAAGATACGGTTGATTCGCCCTTACGAGCACTGATTTTTGACAGCTACTACGACCCTACCGGGGGGTGATTGTCTACTTCCGGGTGATGGATGGCAGGGTACGCAAGGGCGATCGCGTTCGCCTGATGGCATCCCGCAAGGAATACGAAATTGACGAATTGGGCGTCCTCTCTCCCAACCAGGTGCAGGTTACCGATCTCCATGCGGGTGAGGTGGGCTATCTGGCTGCCGCCATCAAAGCCGTCGAAGATGCCCGTGTTGGCGATACCATTACCCTGGCAGCCACCGCTGCCTCGGAGCCACTGCCAGGATACGTAGAAGCCAAGCCAATGGTCTTTTGTGGCTTGTTCCCCATCGATGCCGATCAGTTTGAGGACCTGCGAGAAGCGTTGGAGAAGCTCAAGTTAAGCGATGCGGCATTGAACTATGAGCCAGAGACCTCTAGCGCGATGGGCTTTGGTTTCCGCTGCGGCTTTTTGGGCTTGCTGCACATGGAAATTGTCCAGGAGCGACTGGAGCGGGAATACGATCTGGATTTGATTACAACCGCTCCCTCCGTAGTCTATCGGGTGACAACACTCAAGGGTGAGGTGCTCCTGATCGACAATCCCAGCAAACTCCCCGATCCCCAGCACCGTGAGAAAATTGAGGAACCCTATGTCCAGGTTGATATCATTACGCCAGAGGAATACGTTGGCACCTTGATGGAGCTATGTCAGAGCCGTCGGGGCGTGTTTAAGGACATGAAGTACCTGACCACTGAGCGGACGACGCTGATCTACGAGTTGCCGCTCGCGGAAGTGGCAACAGACTTTTTGACCAGATGAAGTCGCGATCGCGCGGATACGCCAGCATGGAGTATCAGCTCATCGGCTATCGCGAAAATCCTCTCGTCCGGCTCGACATTCTGATCAACGGCGACCCGGTTGACCCACTGGCAACCATTGTCCACCGTGACAAAGCCTACGGAGTTGGTCGTGCCCTGACCGAAAAGCTAAAAGAGCTGATTCCCCGCCATCAATTCAAAATTCCCGTTCAAGCCACGATCGGCAGCAAAGTGATTGCCAGTGAGCATATTCCCGCCCTACGCAAAGACGTGCTGGCAAAATGCTATGGCGGTGACATTTCTCGGAAGAAAAAGCTGCTGCAAAAGCAAGCAAAGGGTAAGAAACGGATGAAGGCGATCGGCACGGTTGATGTACCCCAGGAAGCCTTTATGGCCGTACTACGCCTTGAACAGTAGTGCTTCACTGAATATCATTGGCTTTAAAGATCCGATGAATTTCATGGGATCGGTATCCACGTAGAAATTCTCCTTTGTTAATTTTTATTAAGCCAATTTATCTGGAGCAACAGTTCAAGGAGTTGGAATGAAATCTTTACTTGTAACATCGGCTTCAACGTTGCTGGTGTATTTACGGTCATAGACAAGCCAAATACGTTACTCGATCACCCGACATAAGTTTAGCTAGAGCAGAAGTGGGTTGGCTGTATCAGTTGCTGGTTAGACACCCTTAAAGGATGCGCATTGAATGACACCCAGATGGATTTACTGCTACTGAATTTGTCTGCTAAATCGTTTGGAGAGGATTTGGAATTATGAGAATCTTGGTTACGGGCGGCGCTGGCTTTATTGGTTCCCACTTGATCGATCGCCTGATGATGGAAGGGCACGAGATCATTTGCTTAGACAATTTCTACACAGGGAACAAACGAAACGTATTGAAATGGGTTGGGCACCCCTATTTTGAACTGGTTCGCCACGACATTACCGATCCAATCCGGCTAGAAGTTGATCAGATATACCATCTGGCTTGCCCGGCCTCTCCCATTCACTACCAGTATAATCCGGTCAAAACCATCAAGACGAATGTGATGGGAACGCTACACATGCTGGGATTGGCAAAGCGAGTCAAAGCCAGATTCCTGCTGGCGTCCACCTCTGAAGTGTATGGCGATCCAGACATGCATCCTCAATCGGAGGAGTATTGGGGAAACGTTAACCCGATCGGGATTCGGAGTTGCTACGACGAAGGTAAGCGCGTTGCTGAAACCCTGGCATTTGACTATCACCGCCAGAACGACGTCGAAATTCGCGTAGTACGGATTTTTAATACTTACGGTCCCCGGATGCTGGAAAATGATGGTCGGGTTGTCAGTAATTTTATCGTTCAGGCTCTGCAAGGAATTCCCATCACTGTTTACGGCGACGGCTCTCAAACCCGCAGCTTTTGTTACGTCTCTGATCTGGTTGATGGGTTCATTCGCCTCATGAACAGTCCCCACACAGGTCCGATTAATCTAGGTAACCCAGATGAGTACACGATTCTTCAGTTGGCCCAAACCATTCAACAAATGATTAACCCTGATGTAGACATTCGGTTTGAGCTATTGCCCCAGGACGACCCACGACGGCGCAAACCCGACATTACGAAAGCGCGTAAGCTGCTAGATTGGGAGCCAACGATACCGCTTCTAGAAGGGTTACAGCATACGATTGAAGACTTTCGCAGCCGTCTGCTCAGTTCAAACACAGTTGCGCCAAATGATCGCGTCAGCCCTGTTTAACTCCAGTAATTTTTTTCTAAGTAGGTCGCTTTAATTATTTGTAGGATGGGTAGAGCGATCGCGAAACCCATCAATCTTCTGCCAATGTTGGGTTTCGTACCTCAACCCAACCTACTCAAAGTGTTTAGTCTAATTGTGTCCGCTTACTTACTAGCGATAGAAGAGTAGAGTGTTTGGGAACAGCTCGTTCAGTCTCCGATTCATAACAGTAGCGACTTCAATTCACTGACTGTTGGTGTATTTGCCTCACATAGATTCCTTAGTTGTTCATTATGGCTTGAGGGTTACCCCATGCGTGTTTGCGTCATTGGTACTGGGTATGTTGGTTTAGTCACAGGGGCGTGTTTAGCTCATGTGGGTCACCAGGTTGTCTGTGTAGATAACAACGAAGAGAAAGTGAAGCTCATGAAAGCTGGGCAGTCCCCAATTTTTGAGCCGGGGCTTTCAGAGATTCTTCAGGCTGCCATTCAGGTTGGCACGATCGCGTTCACCACGGATCTGGCAGCCGGTGTGACGCATGGGCAAATTTTATTCATTGCGGTTGGGACTCCCGCTTTGCCAGACGGCGGCAGCGACACACGCTATGTAGAAGCTGTGGCACGCGGGATTGGCAGCCATTTGGACAGCGAGTACAAGGTGATTGTGAATAAATCAACGGTGCCGATTGGGTCCGGCGATTGGGTGAGAATGTTAGTCATGGATGGCTATGCAGAGCAAAGAGTCGAAGCCGTTGCGCCAGTGCTAGCCGGTGGCGGGGGCGAAGAGATTAGACCTGCCAGTTTATTAACGCACGAACCGAAGTTTGATGTAGTCAGCAATCCTGAGTTTTTGCGGGAAGGTTCAGCGGTCTACGACACCTTCAACCCCGATCGCATTGTGTTGGGCAGCAGCAGCGAACCGGCGATCGCGCTGATGCAAGAACTCTACATCCCAATTGTGGAGCGTCAGTATGCAGAAAATCGGTCGCTGCCGTCGGTGCCTGTTGTGGTCACAGACCTCAGTTCGGCTGAGATGATCAAGTACGCCGCCAACGCCTTTCTAGCCACCAAAATCAGCTTTATCAATGAAGTGGCGAATATCTGCGATCGTGTCGGTGCAGATGTCGTAGAAGTTGCCAAAGGAATTGGCTTGGACTCCCGAATTGGTGGTAAGTTTTTGCAGGCCGGACTGGGCTGGGGCGGCTCCTGCTTCCCAAAAGATGTGTCTGCCCTGGTTCATACGGCTGATGACTATGGCTACGAGGCCCACCTCCTCAAAGCCGCCGTGAGTGTTAATCAGCGCCAACGGTTGATGGTGGTGGAAAAACTGCAGCAGGTGCTGAAAATTCTGAAAGGCAAAACCGTTGGGCTGTTGGGCTTAACCTTTAAGCCCAATACCGACGATTTACGGGATGCCCCCGCCCTCAACATTATTGAGCAGCTCTCCCGCCTGGGAACAAAGGTGAAGGCTTACGACCCGATCATCTCCCAAACTGGAATGCGGCACGGAATTTCAGACGTGATTGTCGAAACTGACCCCGATCGCCTGGCAGATGGCTGTGATGCGCTGATTCTGGTAACGGACTGGCAAGAGTTCCGTAATCTGAATTACGTTCATATGGCCGGACTGATGCATTCGCCAGTGATGATTGACGGGCGCAATTTCCTCGACCAGAAGGCGCTGGAGAAAGCAGGCTTTCGGTATGTGGGGATTGGACGATAGAGGATTAGGGATTAGGGACTAGGGGATCGGGATTAGGGATTAGATTAAAGCCCCTAGCTCCTAGCCCCTCACTGTTGAGGAGGTTTGGCCGCGATCGCCATCCTGACCCCTGGAATCTGGCGCAGTTGATCCATCACGGCAACCACCTGTCCGTGACTGACGCGCTGATCCGCATTTAGGACAACCAGCACGGACTGGGTGCCAACCAGGGCACGCAGGCGAGGCTGCAGCTCATTCGGCTGTATAGGTTGTTTATTCAGGCTGAGGCGTCCCTGTTGATCAAGCGTAACGGTGAGCGGATTTGCAGTCTGATTTTGAGCGGATGCCGCTTTGGGCAGGTCCACTGGCAGTCCTGTTGAGCGACCCAGGAACAGCGACGACACAATGAAGAACGTCAGAATGGCGAAAATCACGTCAATCATCGGCACGATGTTGATCTGAAAGGGCAAATCGGGTTCGTCAGGGAGGCGCATGAGGATGGAGGACGGAGGATGGAGGACGGAGGACGAAGTGAAAGGTCAGTTTGAATTGCTCAGGTAGGAGATGGGTAAGAAGATGGGATGTTGCCTCGTTCGTAGTGGCGGCGATGCAGTAGCTCCATCTGTCCGCCGTATTCTTGAATCAGGGCGATTTGGCGCAAATACAGTCCGCGAAAAGTGTTGGCAAACAGCAGGGTGACGATCGCCACAATCAGTCCAAACGCCGTTGCAATTAAGGCTTCACTGATACCGGCACTCACTCCAACGGTGCTGCTCCCACCCAGTTCGCCAAAGCGCAGGGAACCAAAGGAGCGAATCAGTCCCAGGATTGTTCCCAACAGTCCCAATAGAGGAGAGAGGCTAATAATCGTCTCAAAAACTGTGTTGAAGCGCTTCAGCAACGGCAGTTCTGCTTGGGCTGAGCTTTCTAGTGCGATGCGGAATTCTTCAGGATTGGGTTGATCCAGTTCCAGGGCAGCGAGAAAAATCCGGGCGATCGGCAGGTCGGCGTTTTGCTTCAGCTTCAAAAATGTGGCTTGGGGATTGTGAGCATAGAGTTTTAGAATCTCGCGCACGAAGCGGTCTTGGCGACGAACAATCCGCACCCAGAAGATAATTCGCTCCAAGATCAGCGCAACCGCCAGGATTGAAAACCCTAGCAGGGGCACCATCACGATGCCACCCAGCGCAAACCAGTCTGCGAATGACATATGAACTTAAGACACTCGAATCAATGTGCGAAATTTCAGGTTTCAGAGGCTTGGCTTTTGACCCGCCCTAGCCTAGCAGATACTCTATCAAGTAGCAATCAGCCTGATAGGATGTTTGGTTATGACAATCACAATTTTCCTGGCCTATCTTCTAGTTGGCGTTTACTTTGTCATGGAACAGCTCCAGCGTAAGACCAAGCTAGCGCTCAGTCTGCAAGCCGGTCAGCGCGATCGCGGCAGCTCACGGTTATTACTGGTCAGCGGATCAATCACCATTGTCTTTCTGTTACTGGCACCGGTGCTCAACAGTTGGAAGTTAGGGTGTTGGGGCGATCGCACCGGGATAAACTGGTTAGGAATTCTGATGATGGTCAGCGGACTCATTCTACGGTATTTAGCCGCAAGAACTTTGGGCGAGTTTTATACGCGAACCTTATTGGTCACCCCAGAGCAACACGTTATCGAACAGGGGCTTTATCGAATCATCCGTCATCCTGGCTATCTGGGACTATTGATTGCATCGATAGGAGTAGGATTGGCTACAGCAAACTGGATTGTAACGTTGATCATCCTGGTTACGCAGTTGATTGGGTTGGGGTATCGCATTGCTTCAGAAGAAGAAATGTTGGAAGCTGCGTTCGGCAACCAATACAGAACTTACATGGACAAAACCTGGAGGCTAATTCCGCTGATTTATTGACGCGATCGCCCGTTAAGACTGTTCATACAGGGCCAGATCGGCTTGCAGAAAATCGATGAATTGGCGGGCCGTGCGTCCAGAGCGTCCATTGTGTCGGGTTGCCCACTGCAGTGCTCGGTGTTCTAGTTCCTCGTTGCTAAGGGAAATTCCGACTTGATGTGCCAAGTGATGGATGATTTGCAGATAGGTCGGCTGATCGGGCGGTTCAAAGGTGAGCGTCAGACCGAAGCGATCGCTGAACGACAGCTTTTCCTGCACCGTATCCCAGGCATGAACTTCATCGCTGTCTTGAGGGCGGGGGCGATCGCCAAAGAACTCCCGAATCAGGTGCCGTCGATTCGAGGTGGCGTACACGACGACATTCTGGGGGCGTGCCGTCAGACTGCCTTCCAGGACAACTTTGAGGGCTTTGTAGGTGTCTTCGTCTTCTTCAAAGGAGAGGTCATCCACGAACAGGATGAATTTCTGGGGCAGAGGGCGGAGTCGGTCGGCGATCGCGGGCAAATCCCTTAGATCTGACTTGGCCACTTCGATTAAGCGCAGACCGCGATCGCCATACGGGTTCAGTAGCGCCTTCACCAGCGACGATTTGCCCGAACCGCGACTGCCATACAGCAGCACATGCAGTGCCGGATAGCCGTTGAGCAAAAACTCGGTATTCTTCAACAGTGCGTCCCGTTGGGCTTCGTAACCCATGAGATCAGCAATTTGGACGCGATCAGGGTGGGCAATTCCCACGCACTGTCCTGCCTGCCAGCGCAATGCCCGAAATTCGGCAAATAGCCCAACCCCGTGTTTGTGGTAGTGGGCGACCAGGGGTTTCAGTTCCGCTGCCCAGTCTTGAGAACTCCAGAACACAGACCAGATTGGGGCTGGGGCAATTTCTACCGGGTTTGGTTTCCAGACAACAGGGGCGGTTGGGTGTTGGGTGGCGGCCATCACCCAGGCGCTGAGTTGCGGACTATTGCAGCGGGCAAGCTGTTGCAACACTCGCAGATCATGACGAGCTGCCGCTACAAGTGCTGTAGGGATGTCCTCCAATTCGGTCAACTGAGCCTGGCGAGTGAACGGGTTGTCGTCCTGGAGGATGCTCGTAATCAAACAATCCTGCCAGCTTTGGTCGCGGTCTGCCAACAGGCTGAACCAACGACCATAGGCATGCAGACAGTCCAACTTATCTGCCGTGAAATCTTGCCCAACGTGAGCGATCGCCGCCAGCAGTGCCAAAAACACCTGCCCAACTTCGCTGGCAAGCACTGATTGATAAACCAGCAAAGAAGCAGCTTGCTGAAGCAGGACATCGGCAGAGGTATTCGAGGTTTGCATTGATTTAACTCTCAGAAGTCGGATTTCGTCTAATAACGTTGACACGACTTCGGTACTCTAAGGAATGCGAATTTGATAAAACCGCAATCTTCTGTAGGGGCGGGTTTTGTTGATCGCCGTTGGTTTAAGCGTTCAATCATCTACTAAACCCGCCCCTACGCCAACGAACTTTTGCATGTTATTGAATCGACATTCCTAAGACAGAAACTCCAGCCCCTAGCCCCTAGCCCCTCTATCATCTACCTCAGCCGACTGGAGAAACTGGCTCCGCGATACATCATTTGCCGTTTCAAAGCGTGGTGCTTGGCAAACTTGGGAATATCGCCCCGATGGCCCATCACAATTAGCGTATCGCCCGCCTCCAAAACGGTTTCGTGGCTGGGGTGAATAATCGTGGAACCATCTGATTTACGCAGGGCAACCACGATAAAGGTGCCTTTGCCACGCACCTCAACGCTACTGATGCTAGACCCGACTAAATTGGACTCAGGTAAAATGGCTAATTCGTCGATTTGGACATTAATTTGAGCCAGCAACTCGTTCAGGTTTTCGCGGGCGTTGTCTTGGTCAAGGAAGTCAAGTGCAGCAGGATGGGTAATCATATGGGCCATACGGAGTGCCCCGATCGCCGCTGGGGAAACCACCTTATCGGCTCCGGCTTGCCGCAGTTTCTTCTCCGTGGATGGATACTCGCCGCGTGACAGAATAAACAGATCGGGATTGAGGCTACGGGCGGTGAGCGTGATGAAGACATTGGCGGCATCATCGGGCAGCACCGTGGCCAGGTATTTAGCACGCATAATGCCGACCGATTCCAGAATTGCCTCATCGGTGGCGCTGCCGTGTCGAACCAGATACCCTTTGGCTTCGGCGGAGGCAACGCGATCGCTGCTGTTGTCAATCACCACAAAGGGCTGATTGGCTTCCTGCATCTTCCGAGTCAGGATTTGCCCAATTCGACCATAGCCACAGATGATCACATGGTTCTCTAGAGTCTCAATTTCCCGCATCATCCGCCTGGCTCCTAACGCTTTCCGAATTTCGCCTTCTGTAATCATTTGCAGGAAGCCACCCAGAATATAGGCAACCGACGTACATCCAGCAATGATCACAAACATCGTGAATATTCTCAATACTGGCGTCATCGGTCCAATTTCGCCGAAGCCAACGCCAAAGATGGTGATCACCACCTGATAGATGGAGTCAAGCAGATTCCAGCCAGCCAGCATATAGCCTGCTGTGGCCACCACAAAGGTGAGCGCAAAGAAGCCCACCCCGATCAACATTCGTCTTAGTGAACTTTGCATACCGCGATCGCTCTACTCAGAGGAATAATGAGGCAAGTGTTGGCTACAAGAGGGTAGCGATCGCTACTAGAACTGAGATTGCTTGTTCACAGCCGACAGTGATCTGACAAACAGGCAGGGTAGGCTGGCTGATAGGTGCGATCGCGCTTACCGAATAGCGCGTAGCGGTTGTCACGAATTTGGGCATAGACGCGATCGCCACTCCATTTCAGTCCGGGTAGCGATCGATAAGCCTCCACAAACAGACTTCCCAGAGGCAACCGCTTGCCAATCTCCTCAGCTGCATCGCTGCCCTGCCAGCGTTGATCTAAAGCCTCGGCATCAATCAAAATCATGCCCTGCTCACAGTCTTGAGCCGTGATGCCAAGCTGATTTAAGGCTATCTCGTCTTGCATTGAAAGGTAGGAAAACCGCTCACCTTTATCCAGGGTTTCCAAAAGCTGCACTAGCGTTACACAAAGGTTGCAGTTTCCGTCGTAGATCACGTAATAGCTCATGGTTACTCATGTCAATTTTGGATTTTAGATTTTTGGACTGGTGCCAGTGTCATGGGGTTGGCAAAACCGTGCGAAGCAGTATGCAGCGATCGCATCGGTGAGAATGCTAACCGCGCCAGGTTGATGAACTGAGCGCGATCGGCGTCTTGGGCGGGGCGAAAGGTTAATCCTGATAGATGAGTCATAGGCAAGTAGTAGTCTCGGTCGGCTTCATTTTAGTTCAGCGGAATCCCCGCCATTTTCAATGGCAAGAAAACAATGTCTTTGTGACTTCACTAACCGTCGTTTCATGAGCCTCAACGTAGAGACGTTATATATTCCGTAGGGATGTTATATATAACGTCCCTACGGAAGGAAATAATGGATCTCCTCATCAGTATTATTTTGATCCTCGTTCCAGTTGACTGGGTTATTGATGGTGTACTGGCGGATGCGATTTAATGCCTCATCAGTCCGAATGATCTGCTCATAAAATCGAGATTGCCATGCAAAGAATGGGTAACCATTGAATTTGCACCATCGGCTAACAGCAGATTTATAGGTTCGCAAAATGACACTCAATGATCCTGCTTTAGGCGAAATCGCTGACATTGCTGTGGCCAAATCATAGTTTCCATTTTGTTCATCTGTGGTGGAATTGTCCTGTTCCATCTGTAGGGACGGTTATATATAACGTCCCTACAGATAGG